>NZ_JAUBUJ010000069.1:0-46748 GCF_036705405.1 Microcoleus sp. B13-B6 | reverse complement strand
AGGGTTGATTAGGAAACTGGAAAATCAATAAAAAGCCGTCGTAGAACGACGGGGCTTCAGACCCAGTTTTTTGGTGACGGGAAGGAAGGCAAATCTTCATAATGAATTGTTAGCCCGTCTGGCGGGAGGAAGCGCTTCGCCCTTCGACGCTGAACTCTATGCTACAGCTTATCGACCGATCGAGCGAGACGGCAACCAATGCCTCGATATTTGGCAGGAAAAACTGGCTGTGGGCTGCGAGCTCCCTGTTTTACCGCTGTGGCTGCGCGGCGAGATTTGCTTGGCTGTGGAATTAAATCATATTTACGATCGAACTTGCCGAGAACACCGAATTGCTAGCAGCGCTTAGCATCAGGGCTCTTCGTCCTCACTACGAACTCTACTGCGCGAGAAACTAATGGCATGGAAACTAAATGGAACTACTTAAAACAACCGATGCCAAGTCAATTCTTTTGTCGCAGCATTTAAATTCCAGCGCAACAATTGACTTGCCGATTTGCCAATAATTCCCGAAAGTCCGATCGCCTTTCTTGGAGATTCAGTTGCCAGGGCGATCGCACTTTCGGCATCGCAAATCCCCCACTCCACCAAATTCTGTACTCCCGCCAACAGCGGCAGAGTAGTACCTGCCAAAGTAGCACATTCCAGGGCCGAGTGATAATCTAATCTTACCCAAGCTGTACCTTTTCTGACTTCAATTTGTCGGGAATCCCAAGGATAAACACCGTCAGGCAAACCCAAAGGAGCCAAAGCATCGCTCACTAAAAAAACGCCTTTTTGATACCTACCAGCGCGTAGCAAAAAATCAATCATTGTCGGAGAAACGTGCTTCCCGTCAGCAATTAAACCGCATTTTACCCCCGGATAAACAATCGCCGCTCCCAACAAACCCGGTTCTCTGTGGTGCAAACTCGGCATCGCATTAAAAGCGTGAGTTACCATTGAAGCCCCCCGCTCAAATGCTTGCTGTGCTTGCTCTGCCGTCGCTTGGGAGTGTCCGAGACTGACGGAAATTCCCAAACTTTGCAAATAGGAAATGACTTCGCCAGTGCTGTCTAACTCCGGCGCTAAAGTAATTATTTTGACAATATCGGCACAATCTCCTAAAACTTGCTTGACATTTTCTATAGTTAGCGGTAACAAAAACTCAACTGGGTGAGCGCCTCGCTTCTGGGGGTTGAGAAAAGGGCCTTCGAGGTGAACTCCAATAATTTCCGCTGTTTTGGGTTCAATTGTTGCGCGATCGGCGGTTTGTACAGTGCGGATATAATCAGCTATAGTTGAGAGCGATCGCCTAAACTTATCCAGCGAAGTTGTCACCAAAGTCGGCAAAAAAGCATCTACTCCCTGATTCCACAAAAATTGACAAATTTTCGGCAAAATTTCAATATGCTTGCTTTCTAAATCGGGAAAAGCAAAACCCAGGGCGCCGTTAATCTGCAAGTCAACACCGCCCAGAGAAAGCCAATCGCCTGCTACATCAAGCACGTGCAAATGGGGAGGACAAATCCGTTTAAATACGGCGTCCATCGGCAAAACTTCTTGAATGATTCCCGTTTCGTCAACAGCAAGCATCTGCAAATCCTTGCAACCGGGGATGCGAACATTGAGAATATCTGTGGGGGCGGCAGTTGGGGTTGTGGCTTCAGTCATCCGATTTTAGATTTTAGATTTTAGATTTTAGATTTAATATTCGCTACGGATAAGTCCGGTGGCTGGCGATCGGGAGGGGGAGCTTTTTGCTTTTTGCTGGCTCTAGGGCTGCTCAGACGGGGGCTTGTGGCAAAATTGCTTTGAAGGGTCAGTTTTGGTACAAAATATCTAAATTTGAGTTAACGCAATCATTTAAAATTAGCATTTATCTGAAATCTCAAATCTGAAAATTTTATGAATCAAGCGACAGTTGGAATTATCATGGGTAGCGATTCGGATTTGCCAACCATGAAAGATGCGATCGCAGTTTGCGAAGAATTCAACGTTGCTTGCTCCGTAGCGATCGTCTCGGCGCACCGTACCCCCTCGCGCATGGTGGAATACGCCCAAACCGCTCACCAACGAGGCTTGAAAGTCATTATTGCAGGTGCCGGGGGAGCGGCGCACCTCCCAGGTATGGTAGCATCTTTAACCCCCTTGCCCGTAATTGGCGTGCCCGTACCGAGTCGCCACCTCCAAGGCCTAGATTCACTGTACTCGATCGTGCAAATGCCAGCCGGGATACCCGTAGCAACAGTGGGGATCGGCAACGCTAAGAATGCTGGCTTGCTGGCAGTTCAGATACTGGCAGCTCATCAGCCAGAATTGCTAGAGCGAGTTTTGCATTACCGCAAAACTTTGTCCGAATCTGTACTGAAAAAACAAAATCTTCTAGAAGAGCTAGGCTATCATAACTATCTCAATCTCAACAAATAATCCATAAACTTTTGTAGTAAGATTGGAAAGTTTTCCGAATATTGCTGAGCTTACTAGCCGTAAAGAGGGTAAAAGTGATTAAAATGACTGTCGGAAAGAAAAAGTCAAAACCCGTCAGGCGGGAGTCTTTCAATTTGTCAGCAGCTAAATTTTTTACGAAAGTCAACAGGTTGAAGAAGTTACCACGGGCGATCGCCCGCCTCACTCCAAGTTGGCAAGCCTGTATACCTTTAGCTGCAATCATCGTCTTGGTGTGGGGATATGCGGCGGTAGCCCAAACAGCTCCCGCACCAACCACCGAGGAACAATTAGCAAGCCTTAAGGTGGGCATGGATACCATGTGGGTCATGGTGGCGGCGATGCTAGTGTTCTTTATGAACGCGGGTTTCTGTATGTTGGAAACCGGTTTTTGCCGCCAAAAAAATGCCGTCAACGTGCTGTCCAAAAACTTGATTGTTTTTGCGCTTTCTACGATCGCATATTGGGCGATCGGCTTTGCCTTAATGTTCAGTGACGGCAACGGTTTTATCGGCACCAGCGGCGGATTTTTCCTGTGGAACGTAGCTGACAACAGCCCCGCCACAGGAGAGGCTTATCAAGGCATTTTCGACTCGCTTAACTGGACGGGAGTGCCTCTTAACGCTAAATTCTTTTTCCAATTAGTTTTTGCGGGAACTGCTGCGACGATCGTTTCTGGAGCCGTTGCAGAGCGAATTAAATTCCTTGAATTCTTAATTTTCAGCTTGCTGCTAGTAGGAATTGCTTACCCGATTACCGGACACTGGATTTGGGGCGGCGGCTGGCTGGCAAAAGCAGGGTTCTACGATTTTGCCGGTTCGACAGTGATTCACTCGGTAGGCGGTTGGGCTGCTTTGATGGGAGCGGCATTTTTGGGGCCGCGGATCGGCAAGTACCGCGACGGCGATACTGTGGCGATGCCGGGACACAATATGAGCATTGCCACCCTGGGCTGTTTGATTCTGTGGTTGGGTTGGTTCGGGTTCAATCCCGGTTCGACAATGGCAGTCGATCCAAATGCGATCGCCCACATTGCGCTCACCACCAACACCGCCGGTGCCTTCGGGGGAGCTGCTGCAACCATTACTGCTTGGCTGTACCTGGGCAAACCCGACCTTTCGATGATTATCAACGGCATCCTCGCCGGCTTAGTCGGCGTAACAGCGAGCTGCGCTTGGATCAACTTGCCCAACTCTGCCATAATCGGCACGATCGCCGGTATCCTGGTAGTTTTCGCAGTAACTTTCTTCGACAACTTGAAAATTGATGACCCTGTAGGAGCAACTTCAGTTCACTTAGTCTGCGGCATCTGGGGAACTTTGGCAGTTGGGCTGTTTGCGGACGGGCCTACAACTGGACTTTATACCGCAGGCCCCGCAGCCGGATTGCTTGTGGGCGGAGGTTTCGGTCAACTCTGGGCGCAGTTGGTCGGCATTATCTCTGTAGGCGGGATGACCGTGCTGCTGAGTACGATTTTTTGGCTGGCACTCAAAGCTTTGCTGGGTATCCGCGTTTCTGCTTTAGAGGAGGCTGAAGGTTTGGATATCGGCGAACACGGGATGGAAGCTTACACCGGGTTTGTGAAGGAAACGAGCTTGGATAACAGAAGTGAGAGCGGCTACGGCGTTTATGGTGGGGGTTCTGGTGGGAGGCCTAACAAAATGTAGAGCGTGCGAAGAGATCGATCAATTCAGCTTTCGTGTCCTAAATTAGCTATTTATCAGCTAATTCACCCCTTTATTCAGAAACACCCGAATCTGAAATACCCGCCAACTTATGGCTGTCTATCGTTGTGCTCGCGTTTCAATATTCGATACGAACGCGGGCATATTTTTATTGTTAGTTTACGTTTAATGGCGTACATATAGCAGTTTTCGATTGCCTGAGATGTGCGCCATTAATTGGTAATTGATAATGGGGAAATGGGAATTGAGAATCTGTAAATCACGAGCGTTGAAAACTGGTGTATTGGTTAGAGTTGATCGCCAATTGCCTTAAGTTCTTCAACGAGGCGCTTGTTCTTGACATTCCTCCTGCCATCAAGGCGGGCGGAGACAATAGCGATTATTTCTAGTATATCTTTAGCTAAATCCTCGTCACAGCTAGCATTTTCGGTTTGATTTATAATCACTACCTCTGTCCCAAAGTGTTCGCACAAATTAAAAATTAGTTCAGAACCAAGTCTCAGCAGTCTGTCTTTGTGAGTTAATACCAACCTTTCTACTTGATTGTCTGCGATCGCCCGAATTAGATGTTGTAAACCCCCCTTACTGTAATTAACCCCAGAACCTACATCCTCAATGATTTGGAATTGCCACCCCTGAGATGCACAAAACAATTCCAAAACTTGTTTTTGTCTGTCTAAATCATCTTTTTGGTTGTGGCTGCTAACCCGAGCGTAAGCTATGGTTAAAGCGCCGTTGGGTTTTAAGCCGAGAAGATGAGCTAGGTCATAGCGTCTGTGACCATTAGCGGTGCGTTCGGGTATTAGCTTGCCTTCGGCTTCCCACCTGCGTAAGGTGGAAGCGCTCACACCTTTAATTTTGGCTGCTTCAGTTATAGTTAATTTTTTCATTTTTGGATTTTAGCATCAGAAATGGGTAATTTCGGTAAGTTTTAGATATATTTATGTCCCCGTCTGCCGGTTGGACAAGTCCGATTTATGGCAAGAAAGTTTGGTAGGCAGATTTTTTATGGTAAAGTAGTGCGAAAAAGCAAAGTTCTGCATCGCCGCCCTTGCCCAACACAGCACAGTGCTTGATTATTACAAGAATTGAGGCTTTAATTGAGCGGTAAAATTTGATGCAGCAATCAGTGCAAATTATTCGGTGTGATGGCTGCAAATAGCTTGAGTTTATGGAGAAGTTTGGAGGAGGTAGCAGAAGTAGAACTCATAAATCCCTCTTAGGGATGGAAGTTAGCCGATCGAAAACTGTTCCGGTTTGGGCTTTGCTATCTTTGGTGACGAACGGGGTACTGATACTTACAGTAGCTCAACTACTGCTGCGGGGAAACAACTTGACAGAACGCTTCCAGGCGAATGATGCGGTGACGGCAGAAGTGGCCCAGGAACAAATAGACCAACCGGCAATCTCTGCAAAGGCAGTGCTAGACGTGCCCGTTCCCGGGCCGCGACATAAATGGACGTACCAGCAGTGGGTGACGCAGTTGGGTCGCGAAGCTGAGGCGGCGGCGGCGAATCGACCCTCAAGACTGAGTGTTTTGGCTGGGGATTCTCTGAGTATGTGGTTTCCGACCAAGCTGTTACCAGCCGATCGAATTTGGCTGAATCAAGGAATTTCGGGGGAGACTTCGGTGGGTTTGCTGAAGCGGTTGCAGTTGTTCGATCGAACTGCGCCGGATACAGTGTTTGTGATGATCGGGATTAACGATTTGTTGCGGGGGGCCAGCGACGAAGGGATTTTGGACAACCAGCGGCAGATTATTCGCGATTTGCGGTGGGCGCACCCCAAAGCACAAGTAGTTGTGCAGTCGATTTTGCCCCACAGCGGGGAACAAGCTACTTGGGAAAATCGCGATCGGCTGTTGGCGATTCCTAACAGTCGGATTAGGGCAATAAATCGACGGCTGAAAGAAATTGCTAGTTCGGAAAATGTTTTGTATCTGGATTTGTACCCGCTGTTTGCGGATGTTGACGGCAATTTGCCAACTGAACTCAGCACAGATGGCTTGCACCTTAACGATCAAGGTTATCTGGTTTGGCGATCGGCCCTGCAACTGTTCGATCAGATGCAGTTGAAAAATGATTCATGAGTTATTAGTCATTAGTTAGAAAGATCAAGGATAAAGTAACACTCTCCACAACTCTCCCCCTCTCCTCCTCCCACTCTCCCCAACTCAAAACTCCTGCCCTCTCCTCAACTCCCCCTCTCGGATTGCTCTGCTATCACTGGCTATGTCAAGTATCCACTGATAGATGAAGAAATATGATACTTAGCTATTTAGTATAGGGCGATACAGAATCACTGTTGGTACACATGGTGCAATCCAAAAGGCATAGACCATGAGATTGATAGTTGACGAATTTAGATGAGTCCGGCTATACGAAGTCGCGGGGTTGAGGATTGGGGAATTATCTATTGAAGATTTGTTCCGCTAAAACAGGGACTTAAAACCAAATAACTATTGCATCTAAAATCCTCACATCTAAAATCGGCTCGGTCTTCCCTGAAAATTGCTGAGTATGAAAAGGTACGACTAACGTGATCAAAAAAAGTTTAACGATCGGCATCATGGCGCTGTGGCTGTTAAGCGGGCCGCTGATGGACAATGCCTTAGCTCAAGATGCTGGTGCCGCGGCTGCGGTGGCGCCGAATCCTATCAACAGTGGCGATACGGCCTGGATGTTGGTCTCCTCAGCACTGGTATTGCTGATGACACCGGGGCTGGCGTTTTTCTACGGGGGACTGGTGCGATCGCGCAACGTCCTCAACACCATGATGATGAGCTTGGTGATGATGGGAACGATCGGCGTCACCTGGACGTTGTGGGGGTACAGTTTAGCCTTTGATGTCACCGCCAGCAACCTCAATGATAAAGGGTTTGGTCAAGGGATCGAAAGCTTCATCGGCGGTTTCGACTGGATGTTCTTGAACAACGTCACGGCGGACACCCCAGATCCGATCGGCTACGCACCGACAATACCCCACCAAGTCTTCATGGTTTACCAGATGATGTTCGCCATCATCACTCCAGCCTTGATTTCCGGGGCGATCGTCGAAAGGGTAACATTTAAAACCTATTTCTGGTTCGTGCTGCTGTGGTCTACCTTCATCTACTCTCCTTTAGCCCACTGGGTTTGGGGTAGAGGCTGGCTGGCGGCGATCGGATCTCTGGACTTTGCCGGCGGCACAGTCGTACACATTAGTTCCGGTGTTTCTGCGGTTGTCGCAGCTTGGATGATCGGACCCCGCAAAGACCACTTGAACAAGCCCCACACCCCTCACAACGTACCTTACGTCTTGCTGGGAATTGGGATGCTGTGGTTTGGCTGGTTTGGCTTCAACGGCGGTAGTGCTTTGAGTTCTGGTTCTTTAGCAACAGTGGCTTTTGTCACCACGATGATTTCTGCAGCAGCCGGCGGTTTAACTTGGACAATTGTGGAATGGGTGCTCAGAGGCAAACCGACAGCAGTGGGAATTGCTAGCGGTTTCCTCGCGGGATTGGTGGGCATCACACCTGCGGCTGGATTCGTGTTTCCAGTGGGAGCGCTTTTGATCGGATCGATTACTTCGGTTTGCTGCTTCTTTGCCGTTAGTTGGCGGGCTAAGCTGGGATTTGACGACTCTTTGGATACCTTCCCAGTTCACGGCGTAGGCGGAACTGTGGGCGCGATTCTGACTGGCTTATTTGCGACTAAAGCCGTTAACCCTCTCGGAAATGACGGGCTGTTTGCGGGGAATTCGGGGCTAATCGTGAGCCAGTTTGTAGGCGTTCTAGTTACTTACGTGTTTGCGGGTGTCGGCACTTTTGCGATCCTGAAAATTTTGGAACAGTTTATGGAACTGCGAGTGCCGTCATCTGCTGAAGACCAAGGTTTGGATATCGGCCAGCACGGGGAAGAAGCTTACGGTGAGGATTTTGCCGGCGGTTTCAGTTCGTTTGAATCGAGTTCTCCTTTTGCGCCGAAGAAGGTTTGAAGCTAATTTTCTGAATAAGTTCGATCGTGCAGAGACTCAGCAATCTTGGTCTCTGCAATTTTTTTAAGTTTTTTTTAACGAACCGCGAAGGCGCGAAGAGCGCGAAGAAGGAAGAGGAAGAAGGGTTAAGATGAGAGAATTATGCGTTTGATGCCTTCTTTGAGGATCGGAACGTTGAAGTTGATCAGAAGGCCTAGGGTGTTTTTGGTCATTTTAAGATAGGAGATAACTTGGGCTTCATGGATGGGAGCTAGCTTTTCGACAGCTTTTAATTCGACAATGAGGATATCGCCAACCAGAAAGTCTAATTGACCTTCGCCCACTGGATAACCTTTGTAAGTGATTGCTACTGGCTTTTTAGGGTGACAAGCTATCCCCCGCATCCGAAATTCAACTTCTAAGGATTCCTGATACACTGATTCTAAAAATCCTGGCCCCAAAAGCCGATGCACCTCAATAGCCGCCCCAATCACTCTATAAGCCAACTGTTCTAGCTGTTCGCCCAATTGTCTCATTCTTCTTTCTTCTTCCTTCGCGTCCTTCGCGTCTTCGCGGTTCATTCCTTCTTCCCTCTCATGTGTCGATCATATAAATAGCATATCCCCTCTTCGCTACTGAACCAATAAGCCCGATCGCACCCCAGGCATTCTAAAATCAAAGGTAATTAACCTAGATTTCTACTCGATACCGCATGGATACTAAAGCTTTTAAACGATCGCTCCAACAGTCGGAAAACTACCACCGCAAGGGTTTCGGACACGAAGCTGAGGTAGCTGGGGTAATGCAGACGGCTTATCAAAGCAGTCTGATCCAGCAAATTCGCGACAATAATTACAGGCTGGAACGCGGCGCAGTCACGATCCGACTCGCTCAGGCTTTTGGGTTTTGCTGGGGGGTGGAACGCGCTGTAGCTATTGCTTACGAGACTCGCCAGCATTTCCCCTCGGAACGGATTTGGATTACTAATGAGATTATTCATAATCCGTCTGTGAATCAGCATTTGCGCGATATGGAAGTTGGTTTTATTGCTGTTGAAAAGGGGCAGAAAGATTTTTCGGTTGTCGATAGTGGCGATGTGGTAATTTTACCTGCTTTTGGAGCGAGTGTTCAAGAAATGCAGTTGCTTAATGATAAGGGCTGCAAGATTGTTGATACTACTTGTCCTTGGGTTTCTAAGGTTTGGAATACTGTTGAAAAGCACAAAAAAAAGGATTACACTTCGATTATTCACGGTCAGTACAAGCATGAGGAAACTGTTGCTACGAGTTCTTTTGCTGATAAGTATTTGATTGTGCTCAATTGGCAAGAAGCTGAATATGTCAGCAATTATATCTTGCATGGGGGCGATCGCGAAGAGTTTCTTGCTAAATTTAGCAAGGCTTATTCTGCTGGTTTTGACCCGGATCGGGATTTGGAAAGCGTTGGGATTGCTAACCAAACTACTATGCTCAAAACTGAGACAGAGAATATTGGTAAGTTGTTTGAAAAAACGATGATGCGGAAGTTTGGGCCGGAGAATTTGAACGAGCATTTTCAGAGTTTTAATACTATCTGCGATGCGACTCAGGAACGGCAAGATGCTATGTTGAGTTTGGTTGAGGAAAAGTTGGATTTGATGCTGGTGATTGGGGGTTTTAATTCTTCTAATACTACCCATTTGCAGGAAATTGCGATCGACAAAACTGTTCCTTCTTATCACATTGATTGTGCGGAGCGCATTTTACCGGGAAATCGGATCGAACACAAGCCTTTGGGGGGAGATTTGGTCGTAACTGAAGGTTGGCTACCGGATGGTAAAATTGTAGTCGGCGTGACTTCGGGTGCTTCTACGCCTGATAAGGTTGTTGAAGATGCGATCGATCGCATTTTCGCAATGAAAGCGGCTGCGATTGTGTAATTATATTGTTGCGCCACTGCACTCGGAATCATAATTTTCTCAGTTAATTTTCTCAGTGCAGGGCGAGTGTCTCTTTGCCAGTGCGATCGAGACGCTCGCTCGTAAAAAGATATAATTCCGATGTTAAACTATAGCCTTTCTCAGAAAGATGAGGTACTCATGGGCATAGGGCATAGGGCATAGGGCATACCTCACTTTTTTGAGAACCGCTATAATTTCAACCCCATTCTCCCCAATTACCCGATCGCTCGCTTTTCTGATTTCTCATACTATTCACCCGCGTCATCGCTTCTGTGAATTTCTCCCTCGCTCCAAAAGATTATTTTTTAAATAAAATATTAAAAATTCGCCTTTTTTTTTGGGGTAAAAAGCTTGACTTTGCTAGATTGACAATGTATTATTTAATAATGGGAATAGTGACAAAATTTAAATTTATGTCACCACTCCCATTATCTAAAATATACCCCAAAAATCAACAGGAGTCAATAGGTAAAAACTCTTTTCTTTACGCCGCAATTTGAAACTGCCAAAGCAACACGAACGATACAACAATCGATGCAAAAAAAGGCGAATTAAGCTTTTCAGGCTATCCTAGATTGTGTAGCGTTTGCCTGAATCACGAGACGCAAGAGAGCGATTTATGCCATCTCAGACTTAAGGGGGATGCGAGGAGGAGCGAGGCTAAATTAGAAACAAGATCGATCGCAAATTTGAACCTTAAATTTATAGGCTTTATTCGCCGTCTGTGACAGCGCCAAAAATTCGAGTAGTCCGTATCCAGCTAAAATAAAAAAAAGCAGGACTCGCGTGCCGAGTATTCCATGAAACAATCCCTGACTCGCCAAATCACCGCAGGTATCGGAATGGCCGTGGCGCTGCTGATTTTCAATGCGGCTACATCCTACCGCAACACTCTCAAGTTAATCGAAAACGAACGCTGGGTGAGCCACACTCACCGAGTTTTAACCGAACTCGAAGCCACGCTTTCTACCTTAAAAGATGCTGAAACCGGACAGCGCGGTTATTTGCTGACGGGAGAAGAACGGTATTTAGAACCCTATCACAGCGCGATCGCCCGCATCAACCAACAAGTAGTCGGATTGCAGCAGCTAACGGCTGACAATAATCGGCAGCAACAGCGCATTCGCAACTTGAAAATTGCGATCGACTCTAAATTAGCCGAACTTGAAGGAACCATCAATCTGCGACGCCAACAAAAGTTAGAAGCAGCCCTGCGGGAAGTAAAATCCGGTAGGGGAAAGCAAATCATGGGCGGCATTCGGCAGCAGATAGCCACCATGACAGCCGAAGAAACTCAGCTATTGCAGCAGCGTGCCCGAGAATCTCAAACGAGCGCTACTTTGACAATCCTGACTTTTACCGTTGCCACTTTAGTAAATTTCCTGTTGATGCTGTTGGTTTACTATTTGGTGAAGCGCGATCGAACTTTGCGCGACAATGCCGAAATCAAGCAAAATCAACTGTTAGAACAGCTAGAACACGATCGCCACTCCCTACAATTAACCGAAGAACGTTTCCGCCTCGCCATTCTCAACGCACCGCTGCCAATTATGCTGCACGCTGAAAACGGACAAGTTTTGCAAATTAACAGCGCTTGGACAGAATTTTCAGGCTACCAACACTCAGAAATTCCCACAATTGAAGATTGGACAGAAAAAGCTTACCACAACCGCAAATCGCTAGTGCAAGCAGATATCGATCGGCTGCACCAATTAAACAGCCGCATTTCTGAAGGCGAATATATGATTGCCACAGCCAGCGGCGAAACTCGCATTTGGGACTTTTATTCCGCACCTTTAGGCCAGCTTTCCGACGGCAGAAGTTTAGTAATTAGTACCGCCATTGACATAACGGCACGCAAGCAAGCAGAAGCAGAAATTCGGATGCTCAACGCTACCTTAGAACGGCGAGTGGAACTCCGCACCAATCAACTTCAAGCAGCTAACGAAGAATTAGAAGCTTTCACCTATACCGTCGCCCACGATTTGCGGGCTCCCCTGCGGGGAATGCAGGGATTAGCTGAAGCTTTATTAGAAGATTACCGTGACATCCTCGACGAACTTGGTCAAGAATACGCCCAGCAAATTGTTAATTCTGGGCAACAACTAGAAGAATTAATCGAAGATTTGCTAGCTTACAGCCGCCTCAGCCGCACTGATTTATCGCTGCAAGTTTTAGACTTAGAATCTGCTGTGGTCGAGGCAATTGCTATGGTAAAAGCCGACGCTAAATCCAGCCACGCTCAAATCATTGTTCAATCACCCTTGCCTGCGGTAATTGCCCACCGCGTTACTTTAATTCAAGTAATCGCCAATCTGCTCACCAATGCTATAAAATTTGTGGAAGGCGTATCACCCCAAGTACAGATATGGGCAGAGGAACTTGAGCTGCCTCAAGAGGGACAGACAGACAGGGATACAGGGGGAGAATTGGAAAGGGGAACTGTGGGACAGTGGGAGCATTCTCAGTTACTTATGACCAGCCCTCTATTGCCAGTCGGCTTCATCCGTCTTTGGGTAGAAGACAACGGCATCGGTATTGCTCCAGAACATCAAAAACGCATTTTTGGGGTTTTTGAACGGCTGCACGGTATTGAGTCTTACCCCGGAACTGGTATAGGATTAGCTATTGTAAAAAAAGGAGTCGATCGCATGGGCGGTCAAGTTGGAGTGGAATCTCAATTAGGACAAGGCAGTCGATTTTGGATACAACTGAGAAAGCATGACGCAAACGCAGACGATTTTGCTGGTGGAAGATAACCCCGTTGATATTCTATTGATGCAGCGGGCATTTCGCAATGAGACTTTTGCTAATACTTCGCTGCAAATTGTGCGAGATGGAGATGCAGCGGTTTTTTATTTAAATGGGGACGGAGAATACAGCGATCGCGATCGCTATCCTTTACCTGCGATAATTTTACTAGACTTGAAATTGCCCAGGCGATCCGGTCACGAAGTTCTAGTTTGGCTGAGGCAGCAGCCGGAACTAAAACGCTTGCCGGTGGTTATGCTTACTTCTTCTAGGCAAACACTTGATGTCAAGCGCGCTTACGATTTAGGGGTAAATTCTTATTTGGTTAAACCGGTCGGGTTTGCTTCTTTATTGGAAATGATGCAGAGTTTTAGCGAGTATTGGCTCAACTATAGCGAACTGCCGGAACCTAGAGAATTTTCTGGTTTGTAGTAGCCGTTTCCCGGTTTTTATTGCTTGTTTACTCGTTACCAGGCTCTTTCGGGTAACGAGTAAATTAAGTTTCTAGTGAGTAAGCCCGTCCTGTCTCATCTTAAAGGGGCGATTTCTAACATTTTTATGATAATATATCGCCACTCTAGCTAATAGCAAAATTATTAATTGTTACAGTGCTACACATTCTGGTAATTGACGACAACCCAACAGATAGGCTGCTGGTCAAACGCGAATTAGATCGGCAATTCTCGCAATTGCAAATAACGGAAGTTTTTGACGATAGATTATTCGGGGAAGCACTGAAACGAGGCGGATTCCATCTGGTAATTACTGATTACCAACTACGCTGGACGAACGGTTTAGATGTGCTGAAAACTATTAAAGCTAGTTATCCAGAATGCCCGATTGTAATGTTTACGAATACTGGCAACGAAGAAATTGCTGTAGAGGCAATGAAATCCGGCTTGGACGACTACATTATCAAGTCGCCGAAGCACTATGTCCGCCTTTGCGTTACGGTTCGCGCAGTGCTCGATCGAGTTGCCGCCTGGAAGTCGCCCGACTGGAAAATCAACTTCATTCTCTGCTAGAACACTTAAATGTCGGAGTTTTTCGAGCGACTTCCGAGGGGCAGCTTTTGGAAAGCAATCAAGCTTTTTTGCGCTTGTTTGATGCCAGAAATTTAGCAGATGTCCAAGGGATTTATCTTCAGAAATTGTTTGTGCAACCCCTAGATTCAGGCAGGGCTGTTTCGGGGCAACCACGGGGGGATTGCCCCTACGGAAAACCAGGGTTTTGTAGGGGCGGTGCCCCCGTGCCCGCCCAGCCCATAGACGAGGGGGTCGGGGTTTCAGATATCGCGGCTCTTCACGAGGGATTGCCCGTACAAGACAATGAAACAGCCCTGCTAGATTCAGGGGAGTCTCGGTCTCAAAATATCGAAATTACCTTTCCTTTGCCAGACGGTCGAGTAAAATGGATTCGGTTTACTCAATATCTCTACAGCGCAGAAGGTGAAAGTACCATTGAGGGATTGGTTGAAGATATTACTGATCTCAAGCAGGCTGAACTTGCTTTGCGAGAATTTAATGAAACTTTGGAAGAGCGGGTGAGAGAGCGTACTGCTGAGTTAGAAGAAGTTAATGCACAGCTCGAATCGTTTACCTATTCAGTTTCTCACGACTTGCGCGCTCCTCTGCGGGGAATTTCGTTTTTTGCTGAAATGTTGCTCCAAGATAAAGCCAGCGAGTTGGATGCTACTGCACAGGATTACTTGTATCGGATTAATGACGCCGCAAGTCTGATGAATACTTTAATCGAAAATTTGCTAGAGTACAGCCGCCTCAGCAAAGCTAACTTGCCACTAAAAGCAGTCTCTCTTCATTTAATTGTGGCTCGATCGATCGCGCAACTAGAGGCGGAAATTGCCGAAAAACAAGCTCGGATAACGGTTGTCGAACCGCTACCTACGGTGTTGGCCCATCCTGCTACGCTGCTGCAAGTCTTGACTAACTTGCTTTCCAACGCTATTAAGTTCGTGCAGCCGGGGATAGAGCCGCAGGTGCGAGTTTATGCAGAAGCTGAGGAAGAATATATCTATCTTTGGGTAGAAGACAACGGCATTGGTATTGCAGAAAGATTTCAAGAGAGGATTTTTGGGTTGTTCGATCGCCTGCACGGTCAAGAAGTTTATCCAGGGACGGGAATAGGGCTGGCGATCGCGAGCAAAGGAGTCGATCGGATGGGGGGTGCGATCGGGCTGAAATCGACTCTGGGAATCGGTACCAGCTTCTGGGTAAAATTACGCAAGTGCGAGAGTTGAGGAAGCAAGTTCGGCAACGCGCAGTGAATCGGGATTTAAAAGATGAGGTTCTAGGGAAGAAGGTTTTAACCGCAATATTCTGCTGTAGCTCAAAGAATCAATCAACCCGCTTGTTCACACCCGAAGACAGCATAAACAATTAGTATAGTAACAGTTAAGTAATCTCTTGCACCTTTCCCGCTTGAGCAGGCTTTCTGATCTGTTTGACAACAACTTACTTAATTCATTTGCGTGTGGACACGCCCCTAAAAGCCTGGCTGAGGATATTACAAGCTTTAAAATATAATAAAATACAAGCAAATACAATAAAATTATTGGCAAGTCTAATTAACCCACCAAGTACATATTTAAATTGTCGAGATTGCTCAATAACATATTGTTAGATTTAAGAATGTTTGCGCCCATACAAAAACTAAAAGGCTAATGGTGTCTATTCTATTAATCGACGACAACCCGAACGATCGCCTGATGATCGAGCGAGAACTGAGGAAAACTTTTCCCGATTTAGAAATTAAGTCGGTTATTGATATCCAAACTCTCGAACAAATCCTGGTCGCCGGGGGTTTTGACCTAGTAATTACCGACTACCAACTGCACTGGAGCGACGGATTAACTATTCTCCGCAAAGTTCACAGCCGCTACCCAAATTGTCCGGTAATTATGTGTACTGACAGTGGCAGCGAACAAGTGGCAGTCGAAGCTATGAAAGCGGGTTTGAGCGATTACGTGTTCAAAGGGCGACACTTAAAGCGGCTGGCGGCGGCAGTGGGCGAAAGCTTGAAAAATCAGCAGTTGCGCGAGAAATACGCGAAAACGTCGGCGCAGTTGGCAATTTCGGAGGAAAGGCTGAGGTTGGCGATCGAAGCCTCGAAAATGGGAACTTGGGATTGGAATTTATTAAATGGCGAGGTGGTTTGGTCGGAGGGACACGAACTGTTATTCGGCCTGGAAAAAGGCAGTTTTGCGGGAACTTACGAAGCTTTTTTTAGCTGCATTCACCCGGATGACCAGGCCTCGCTCGCCCAGGCTGTTGCCTTTGCTTTAGAAAACAAAATAGAATACCAATACGAATTTAGAGTCATTTGGCCCGACGGCAGCTTGCACTGGATCGCGAGTAGGGGCAAGTTTTTTGAGGATGATACGGGTAAACCGGTGCGAGCAATCGGCGTGGTTTGGGATATTACCGATCGTAAATTATCGGAAGCCAGGGTGCAAGAAAGCGAGGAAAACTTGCGCTTTGCCCTAGAAGCAGCTAATACGATCGCTTTTAGCTGGGATGTGGCATCCGGGGAAGTCCGCCGTTCGCCCAATGCCGAAACACAGATGGGTTTGGGCCCAGACAGCACCTTTGGTACTTTTGAGCAAAAAAAGAATACGGTGCATCCAGAAGACCGCGAAAGCTTTTTGGCAGATTTGGATGCCGCACTCAGCGGGACGGGAGTCTACGAGTCGGAATACCGCCACGTGCGCCCCGACGGCTCAGTCATTTGGCTCCACGACAAAGGGCGGGTGGTTTTTGACGCATCGGGCACACCCCTTCGGCTGTTCGGGGTGGCGATCGACATTACGGATCGCAAACAGTTAGAATACGAGCGCTCGCGCGCGTTGGCGCGCCAGCAGTCGTATTTGCGCCGCCTGCAAAAGTTAACCTCCGCGTCAGTTGCTATCAACTCCACACTGTCGGTGGCAGAAATACTTCAGTTAGCTGCCGATAGCGCCCGCCAAATTCTGGAAGTCCACCAGGTAGCGGTCAACCTCAACCCCACCGCCAACTGGGATTCGGGAATTAGCAAGTTTTCCATGTCAGAAAAATACGCCGCGTGGCAAGATTACTGCGAAGAACCAGACGGTACGGGCATTTACCAACAAGTTTGCCAGCAGCAACAGCCGATGCGAATGACTCAAAGCGAGTTAGAGGCTCACCCGGCCTGGCGGGAGTTCGGCAAGGCTGCGGGGAAGCACCCGCCGATGCGGGGCTGGCTGGCTGTACCGCTGACGGGTCGGGACGGCAGAAATCTGGGATTGATTCAGTTGTCGGACAAGTATGAGGGGGAGTTTGCCGAAGATGATGAAACTATTTTAATGCAGTTGGCTCAGGCGGTGTCGGGGGCGATCGACAATGCCCGCCTTTACGAGGAATCTCAGCAGGCAAATCGCATGAAAGATGAGTTTTTGGCAACTCTTTCTCATGAGCTCCGATCGCCCTTAAACGCGATTTTGGGCTGGGCGCAACTGCTGCGGCACCGCAGTTTTAGTCCGGCTGCTACTGGGCGGGCTTTAGAAACGATCGAGCGAAATGCTAAATTGCAAACTCAATTGATTGATGATTTGCTGGATATTTCTAGAATTATTCGCGGCAAGTTGACTTTGAATCCTTGTGCGGTAAATTTGATTTCGATGGTGGAAGCAGCGGTGAATACGGTGCGGTTGGCCGCCGATGCTAAGTCGATCGATTTACGGTTTGCAATTGTAGATTTGGGCTTGGAGACTGCAGAGTTTTCCGAAGCCGGGGAGATTTCTGGCAATCCTGAATCTCAGTTAAATCCGAAATTTTGGGTATCAGGAGACCCCGGCCGCTTGCAGCAAGTGATTTGGAATTTGCTGACGAATGCGATTAAGTTTACGCCGCGCGGGGGGCGAGTTGAAATCCGGCTTTCGAGAGTTGATTCGGAGGTTGAGTTGGCTGTTACCGACACGGGAATTGGGGTTGCACCGAATTTTTTGCCTTACGTGTTTGAGTCTTTCCGCCAAGCGGATGCTACGATTACTCGCAATTATAGCGGTTTGGGGCTGGGTCTGGCGATCGTCCGGCAGTTGGTGGAACTCCACGGCGGCACGGTTTGGGCGAGCAGTCCGGGACTGGATATGGGATCGACTTTTACTTTCCGTCTCCCTGCGATGCAGGTAAATTCCATCGCCGGTGAGGAAGCGCAGGTTTTGGCTGGCGCTGGTAATTTACTGGGAGTTAAGGTTTTGCTGGTTGATGACGAGGTTGATTCGCGGGAATTTATGAGGTTTGTCTTGGGGGATTCCGGGGCCACTGTCATGGCTGCATCGTCTGCTGCTGAGGCGTTTGAGGTGGCTTCGCAGTTTGATCCGGATGTTGTGGTCAGCGATATCGGAATGCCGGAGGAAGACGGCTATTCGCTGCTACGAAGGCTGCGTTCTTTGAACACGCAGACAGGGAAATTTTGGGCGATCGCTCTGACGGCTTATGCTAGGGATGAAGACCGCGATCGTGCTTTTGCTGCAGGTTTCGATCGGCATCTGTCTAAACCTGTGCAACCCGATGTGTTGGTAGAGACTATAGTCAAGTTGAGGCCGCAAGGGCTAACAACTTAAAAAATTCTATTAATAAATGGTAAATGGTAAATGGTAAATGTGTTTGTAGTGGCGACTTTAATCCTCGTAAAACTCGCTCGTACTTGCCTTCCTCACTACCAATCTATAATGCTGATTTTACCGGACACCACCTGATTAACCCGACTGGATATCGACGGAATCGCTCAACTGAGAAATATAAAAATTTGTATTTTTCAAACTCTTCAACTTCTGCTTGTGGGGCTTTGCTTCTAGCCCGCCTAAAATATGCAATTTATATGCCGATTAGGTGATTGGTTTGTGTTAATATGCTAAAATATCCAACAACCACGCGGTAATTAGGTGGACAAACTTCAGACAGATATAGAGGCAATTTACTCTCAAATTGAGGAATTGCGCCTGGAACGCCAGCAGCTTAGTATTGCCGATGTTGTCCCAGCCGGTGATTCGCCCCAAGCGATCGCCGATGCTTATCGTCGTCACGCGAGGGAAAAAGCACAAGTATCGGCAGAAGTCAAGGGGATAGATGACGCGATCGCGGCTCTGTCTGCTCAACTAAGTCAGAAACAGCAGCAGTCAGTAAAGTTGCAAAGAATAACTCCGATGGAGGAGCAAGTTGAAGAAGGAAGATTACTAGCCAAGGGACACGCGGAACGGATTAATGAACTGGCGGCGGAACTGGCGGCGGAAGTGAAGGGACTCAAAGCCATCGCCGACCAAATTAGTCCCAGCTACTGGCAGGTTTATTACAAGCCTTTTATTACGGGTTTTAAGAGTATTTCTGTTCCCTACGTGCGATCGGACGGGGATGTTTGGACTATTGTCAATCGAGTAGTTTAGAGAGGCTGCGGGAGCAGAAATAATCAGCGCTCAAGACAATTTTTTTCCTGTCCCTATTCCTCTACCTCAACCTCGCAGCAATTGCTTAATAGTGCCGACCAATTCTTGAGGGTGAAATGGCTTGGCGATGTAAGCGTCGGCTCCTTGTTTCATTCCCCAATAGCGATCGAACTCTTCGCTTTTGCTCGAACACATTACCACCGGCAAATTTTGGGTTTTAGGGTCGCTTTTGAGCCGGCGACAAACTTCGTAGCCGTTCATCCGGGGCATCACGATATCCAGAACCACTAAATCTGGGCGGTTAGCCTTGATTTGCTCTAGAGCTTCTACGCCATCACTCGCTACGGTGACGTTGAGTCCTCTACCTTTGAGCAAGTCGGCGATCATCTCCCGCAGAGTGACGCTATCATCAACAACCATAACTGTACTCATAGAATAATCCCTACCAAGTTTCTGGGTTGAAACGTTCTCATTAACGTTTACACTAACGTTCACCTTCAAAGGTGTCTTTTCCTGATTGAGATTGCGCTCTGCTAAATGTAGTTTACCCACTTTTGCTGATTTCTCAATCATTTTCTGAGTAATTTCGGCCAAATTTAAAGTTCCGCGCAATCTCGGTTGACACAGGAGGCTATGTCCGTTAGTCTATCATTTTCTTTCTCAAATGGTACTATTATCAAAAAATCAGGGTATAGCTTGGTTGTGCGTTTCCGGTTGAGGACGGCGGCGCTCGGCCGCCTGCATCAACGGGAGCATCTCAATGAAAGCAGCCCTCCGCTAGAAATTGGAGTTTTGAGGCAGAAGGCAGGAGGCAGAAGGCAGGAGGAAAGAGGAAGAAGGAAAGAGGAAGAAGGAAGGAGCTAGAAGGAAGGAGCTAGAAGAAGTTTTTTTACAAATATGAGATGCTCCCTGCATCAACATTTGTCTAATTAGGATTTTTCGTACCTAAAGCCGATAGTTTTTGGTCGTAGAGCGTGTCTAAAACGACCGGACGCTGGCGGTAGCTGTGACCGGTGTTTTTGCAGCCGTTAGCAACGATTCCCAAGACGCAAGCTCCAGAAATTTTTAATTCTTCTAAAACTTTGCGAACTTGCGATCGGTCTGTTTGCCCAATTTGGACGACCATAATCGTAGCGTCTGTGCGAGCTGCGATCAAGTGGGTGTCTGCCAAGCCTGCTACTGGCGGGGTGTCATAAATTACTAAGTCAAAAAATGCTTGAAATTGCTCCATTAGATACTGCATTTTTTTGGAAGAAAGAAGCTTGATCGGATCGGGGGGAATTTGGCCTGCGGTGAGTACGAACAAATTTTCTTGGTTCGGGACTCGTTGAATCGCGTCGTTGAGGCTGAGATCGGTAGAGATGGCATCGCCCAGGCCACGCACGTTTGGCAGTCCTAACTTAGCGTGCAGTTGCGGGCAGCGCAAATCTGCATCTACTAGCAATACTCGCTGTCCGACTGCTGCTGCTGCTGTGGCTGCCAGGTGCAAAGCTACTGTAGATTTGCCGTCTCCGGCTACGGCTGAGCCGACTAAGAGCGATCGAATTGCCGTGCCTGCACTCAGCAAGTGAATGTTCGTGTATAGCGATCGAAATGCTTCTAAAAATTGATAGTCCAAGTCGCTCAAAATACTTGGTCCCCCGCTCGTCGAACCAGTATGTCTAGCTTCGGCCGGTTCGACTACTTCCACTTTCAAGTTCGATCGAGCTGATGTTAGTTTCCTCTGTCTGGCTGGCGGTCGGCGCTTAACTTTTTTGGTAAACGGAATCACCCCGAGTATTGGCAATCTTGTGGCCATTCTCAGTGATTCTGGAGTGTGGAACACAGTATTTAGTACCTCTACCACCAAGCCGACTGCTATGCCCAGCAGACTGCTTAAAATTACTGCCAGCGCTAACTGTTTTTTGGTTTGTTTGACGGTAGCTGTTATAGGCCTGCCGAATTTGTCTAGCGGAATTTCCGGAGGAGTGATCGGCACCCAGGGTATTTGCTGCTGAGCAGCATCAATCCGCAAGGCTTCTCGTTTTGCCAAGAAGTCCGACAAACTCTTAGTAACTACTTGCAGTTCCCGCTGTAAATTGTCGTATTGTCGGGTTGTAACTGAAAAGTTTCTAATTTTTTGGTTGAGAGCATTTTGCAAAGCTGTCATTTCGCGATCGCGCGCTTCAATTTCTTTGATTTGGGTCTCTAAATTTCCCATCACCACTTCTTTTGCTTGTTTAGTGGCGGTTAAAATCAGTTCTTCCCGACTTTTTCGCAGCGCTAAAACTGGCAAACTGTCTTCTCTGTACTGAGCTGCTTTTAAGGACAATTCCGAGTCTATTCTCTGAATTTGACCTAAGAGTCCGCTGTAAGCTTGTCCTTGGGTCATCAGCAGCCCCTGGGGATTATTTTCGTTGAGTAATTTTTCATAGCTTTGGTAGAGGTTTCGCATCCCTTTTAGCTGAACTCTAATTTCTACTTGCTTACCCCGAATGCTTTGAACTTGTTCAGAGAGAGATTTTCCCTCCATCTGAGGTTCAAACAAGTTGCTCTGCTGCCGCAGTCTTTGGACTTGCAGTTGCAGAACTTCCACTCTTTCTCGGAGCTTGGGCATCTCCGTATCTATAAATTTAATACCTTGATTAATGCCGATCAGCCGTTGCTGCAAGCTGTAGTCTAGATAAGCTTTAGAAATTTTATCCAATACGGTGGAAATTTTTTCTCGGTTTGAATCTTTGTAACGAACTTGTAAAATTTTTGTGCCTTGCTGTTTGCCATCTTTCGCGTAGCTGACGCGGTTGATGGACATTTTTGAGATCAGTGCCGTATAGTTCATTTTGGGATACCAGGCTCGCAATTCCTCAATCACGGGCTGCATCAATTTGGGGCTACGCAAAATCCTAATTTGGGTTTCGTAGTCTACTAAGCTAATTCCTTCTATATTAATTCTTGCTAAATCTGCCGCTTGGGTGTTGTTTAATTGTTTGGATAGCAAACCTTCAGCCGTGGCTGGTTCTACTAACAGGGAAAAGGAGCCTTCATACTCGATCGTAATCTGTTTAGACGTGAGGACGATCGCTGTTCATGCCAGGGCGCTCAAAGCAATGGTGGCTGCTGCCATGACCAGGAAGCGACGGCGCACGACGCCTAAGAGCCAGGACAAGTCTAGCTTTTCTTCTTCTCTCTCCTCTACGAAGTGATCTCTGTAGTTGTGAGCAGATAACTCCGGCAGTTTGCCATTCGATTTGGGTGTGAAGGGTTGGTAATCTTGTCTGCTATCCATATTCAGCCTGGGTATTTTTGAGGTTGGTATTTTTGAGGTTGATATTTTTGAAGCGGCCAGGTCGCGGCTGGGTAATCTTATTGTTTAGTTTATTCTAGCCTTTGCCAGGAATTATCCACCTCACCCGCCACCTTCTTACCTGAATAAAAATCGGAGAACGTTTATAAAATTTAACACTCCGGTAGCTGGCCCGACAGGTCCGATTACAGCGTTCATGCGATCGACAAAATCGACGAGACCCCTGCGAGATACGATAATCATGTCGTTGTTGCGAAGTTGAGGATTGGTTTCTTCGTTAATTCCTTGAGTTAAATTGACTTCGATCGTCCGTTTAGTAGCTGTACCGTCGTTATTGAGGCGGACTAGCTCAACTTTATCCCTTCTAGCTCTGGTATTCTCGTAGCCAAAAAATCCTCTGGAAACTAAAGCTTGATTCAGTGTGGCATTAGCTGGGAGCCTCAAGGGATCGAGGGATGTTCTGAGTTCTCCTACTACAAAAACGTTAATGCCAGTGGGAGCAAAGTTAGTGCTCGCGAGTACGCCAGCTTCTGCAGGGTTGACGATCGTAGCTTTGGGCACGATGATCGTGTCTCCCTCCTGGAGGATGGTATCTTGGGCGCCGTCGCCGGACTCTAGGAACTGCCACAGATTGACTGGGATAATTTGTTCGCCTCTTCTGGTGACGCGCCGCACTTGGATTTGCCGGATGTCGGCATCGGAGGTGATGCCGCCGGCTAGCTGAATGGCCCGGATGACGGTGGGAAAACCTTCGCGGCTGAGGTCGTTTGTGGTGTTACCGCCGATCACGACGTATGCCCCGGGGCGGGTGACTTGACCAACGATGGAGATCGATCGAGGTTTTTCTGGGGGTGGCGAAAAGTTGGCTGTCGCAAATTGACGAGCTTCTGCTTGGTTGAAGTTGGCGACTGTGGGAATCACGATTGTGTCTCTGTCTTGCAAAATGATGTCTTGAGAGATGTCTCCTTCTTGCAAGAATTTCCACAGGTTGACGTTGAGCACTTGATCCGGGCCGTCTCGTTGGGGACGGCGGACGCGGATGTTGCGGATGTCGGCGACACCCGTGACGCCTTCTGCGAGTCTGATCGCTTGGGTGACGGTGGGGTACTGGACACTCGGCGTGGCTCCCGGGCCAGGAGTTAGGGTAATGGTGAAGTTTCCGGGCCTGGTGACTTCTCCGATGACGCCGACGTTGAGGGGGCGGGCGGCGACGAGGCTGACTGTGACGATGGGGTCTTTGAGGACGCGACGGTAGGCGTTGCGGATGATGTTGGTGGCTTCTACTAAGGTGCGGCCACGGACGGAGACCAAGCCGATGAGGGGCAGGTTGACTGAACCGTCGGAAAGGACTTCGTAGCCGCGGCTGAGTTCGGGTACTTCGAGTATTTCTACTTGGATACGATCGCCTCCGCCGAGTTTATAGCTTTCCGGCGCTCTCCTAACGGGCGCAACGGTCTGGGCTTGGTCTGCGCCTAGGGGGATGGGAAGTTGTGCCGGGGTGCTTCTGGCATCAGCGATGAAAGTGGAAGCAAACAAGACAACACCCACAACCGACGGGGCTATCTGTCTGGGAAAATGGGTGTTAACCATACACCACCTAATTTTATTGACTATGATTTATATAAGTGTAGCCTTTTTAGTGCTGGGCAAAAAGCTCATTATTTTAAGCGATCGCCGAAAAAACGATGCTGTATTTTTGCTTTATGCCTAATTTCTGTGTTAGCGTGGTTGCGGGTTGACGGCTATATTTTATATCTAGATAATTTGCTCTTATTTCGGATAAAGGAAAGCAATTATGACTGAACCACTGTCTCTACCAAATATGCTGAAAGATCTGATCTTAGGGAGTTCTTCATTGACATGGATGCTACTTGCTATATTCGCGATGGTCACTCTACTATTATTTCACTTCGCCAGCTATAAAAAAAATAAGTTTGGCTTTAGAAAAAAGCTTTGCTGGTCTTTATATTTTCATCTCTCCCTTTCTAACACAACCTCCTTTTAATTACTTGCATTCTATTAACTTGAAAGAACCAGACGGTGGCACATTAAAACTCATACCTTATTTTTTTTACCCCTGGGTAGTATTGATTTTGATTTCAAGAATTAAAATTTTTAGTAGCAATTTTATAGAAGTTTTTGCCAAAATATTGACAATGAATCCTTTCTTTTTACTTTATACATTACTTCCATTACTGTCTACATTCTGGTCTCTCTTTCCTGAAGAAACGCTAAGAGCAGGCCTAGCTTTTTCAGGATTTACTGCTTTTGGTTTTTATATTGCAGCGCAATATAAATGGGAGGATTTATCTGGTTTTTGGCGGTGAGGATACACGGCCATCGGTTTGGCAAGTTTTGTAATGAAACCCCCTGGCTCAGGAGATTTTGTCGGCTTAACCCAATCTAAAAATTCTTTGGGTGGAGTCTTAGCTCTCTGTACGGCATTTTGGTATTTGCATTATTCTCAAGGCGCTAAAACTCCGAAAGAGCGCTGGATTGCTTTGGGAATGATGTTCTTTTCATTTTACCTAGTAAGGGCTAATAAATCGGGGTCGGCTCTAGTGATTACTATCATATTAATAATTGCTGTGTCGTCTCTAGATTTTCTAAAAAAATTAAGTTTTCAGTGGGCATTTACTGCTATTATATGTTTCCTGGTGGTCAGTATAATTATGACAGTTTTTGTAGTAGACAACCTAGAGGATATTATTGTAGGTGGGTTAGGCAAGGACTTGACTCTAACTGGGCGGACAGAATTCTGGCCGCAGTTAATCGCTGCGGTCAATCAGCGCCCCTGGCTGGGCTACGGATTCGATGGATTTTTTCAACAAGATAAGTTTGGCTCGGCTACTCCTGCTTATTTTATTTATACTCCTAATGGATTTCAACCTAAAAATCCTCACAATGGGGGGATTGGGATCTTGTTAGCCTTCGGTTGGCCGGGATTAATTTTAATGATGACTTCCTTGCTGCTGAATTTAGCTTACGCAGTTCGGTATTTGAGTGGTAGCACCATGGAAGAAGCGGGAATACCTATTTGTTTTCTAGTGTCTATTATTATAAGCAACATCACAGAAGGTTATATTATAAGTATAGCAAATCCTTGGCTGAGTTACGCAATGTTGACGGTTCGACTGGCGATAGATAATGCTAACAATAGTTCTAACAGTAGCACCAGTAGCCCTCAAAGGCGTTCTTTAGCTGGCACTGTCCATTGAAGTAAGCATTGGGCGGACCGTGGGTCAATTTGGGGAGCATCTCATATTTGTAAAAACACTTCTTCTGGCTCCTTCCTTCTTCCTCTTTCCTCCTGCCTCCTCCCTCGTGCCTCCTGCCTCCAAACTCCAATTTCTAGGTCGGCTGCTTTCATTGAGATGTTCTCTCAAGTTGTGATATGTTGTTATAGGATCAACCAGTCTAATTTTGCGAGATTGGCGACCATGCCAGAACTGCGTTTGTGTTTTGTAAAGATTTAAAATATTCTGATGCTAGATAAGTTAACTGCGGTCAGTCAAAGGCTCGGCCCTAATCTGCGCCAGGTACTCAGCAACATAGCTTGGCTGTTGACTGACCAAATCTTGCAGATGGGTTTGGGTTTAGTCGTAGGCCTTTGGGTGGCTCGCTATCTTGGTCCGACACAATTTGGATTGCTCAACTACGCGATCGCCTTTGTGTCGCTGTTTAGTTCGGTGGCCACGATGGGGTTGGGTACTCTGGTAGTGAGGAATATCGCTCGCGACCCAGAATGCAAAAATGAGACCCTGGGAACTGCCTTCGGACTGCAATTTACTGGTGGTATAATCACTCTGGTGTTAACTGTCACCGTGATTGCGCTACTCAAGCCCAACGACACTCTGACTCGGTGGCTGGTAGGTATCATCGCAGCGGGAACTATCTTTAATGCTTTTGAGGCTATCAATTTTTGGTTTCAGTCCCAAATCCAGTCAAAATATACAGTTTTCGCTAAAAATTCGGTATGTTTTTTAGTTGCTGCTTTCAGAATTGGCTTAGTGACAATTAAAGCCCCCCTGCTTGCCTTCGCCTGGGTGCGATTGGCAGAGGTGGCATTGGTAGGAATCGCTTATGTATATTTTTATAAGCTTACGGGGAATAAAATTAAGGATTGGCAATTCAGTTGGGAACGGGGCAAGGAACTGCTATCGGAGAGTTGGCCGATAATTTTGTCGGGATTGGCAGTTTATGTATACTCAAAAACCGACCAGATCATGCTGGGTGCGATGAATAAAAATGCAGAACTGGGCTATTATGCTGCCGCTGTGAAAATTTCAGAAATCTGCGATTTCTTGCCGATGATCATATCCAGCTCTATTTTTCCCAAATTAGCGAATTTTAGAAAGACAAATTATGAAGAATATCTAAATAAATTTCAAATTTACTCGGATATTATGATATTTTTATGGTTGGGAGTGGCCATACCAATATCATTACTTTCTCCCTGGATAGTGCATCTGCTTTACGGTGAAAAATATTCGAAGTCAGCAGCGGTACTGGCAATCTATGTTTGGGCGCAATTTGGCAGTAACTTTGGAGTAGCACGGAGCACATATTTGAACATAGAAGGTCAGTTACGCTACGGTCTTTACTTGACTGTAGTCGGATCTATTTTTAACGTAGGGTTAAACTTTTTGCTGATTCCTAAGTATGGAGCTTTTGGAGCAACGGTGGCTACTCTGATAACTTATTTTTACGTGATTATATTAGTCAATTTTTTGATTAAGGAATTGCGTCCTTTCGGAAATTTTATCTGGCGATCCCTTAACTTATACAAGGCCGCTTGTAGAATCAGAGGATTATTAAAGTGATTCAAATTAAACCTAAAATCGAACAGCGCTCGAATTGCCCCTATTGCGGGACAGATCTCAATCCCAAAACTATTTTGTGGCAGGGAATTCACATTGTTATAGATTCTAAGTGCGGCGGATGCGGCCGCGAAATCATCGATGAGCTGAAAGTAGGTCATGGAGTCACAAACTCCCTGCAAGTTGATTTAAGGAAAGCTGCAGTGTTTGCGGAGAATGCTTTCGCAAAGGATTGGTTGGGGAAAGCGTTACTCAACTCACTCCAAAATCCTCGACCCGAAAAACTTGAGATTGCAAAAGAATTTTTTAAGCCGTGCAAGCGAGCAATCATCTTAAACTGTATCGATCATCTTTATGGTCACTCCCTGTTAAAGTTGCTAAATGCACAAAGGCACTTAGACGGCAATCCGGAGTGTGGATTAGTGGTGATAGTTCCTAAGTTTTTAAGGTGGATGGTTCCCGATGGAGTTGCTGAAGTCTGGACAGTGCCTATTTCTTTACAAAATGGTCAAAATTACTATCCCAGCTTCGCTGAGTTTGTTGAGGAAGAAACTAAACGTTTTGAAGAAATTTATGTCAGTGAAGCTTATTCTCATCCAAGTCGGTTTGACATCACGCGGTTTAGTCGAGTACCCAAACACAACTTTGAGTACCAAGAAATAAAAATTACTTTTATTTGGCGGGAAGATCGCCTGTTAGTTAACCGTTTGCTCTTGCGAGGTCTTAGAAAGCTGAATCAAGGAGAAATCGCACTGGCATTGCAAAATTTGAAAATTCAGCAGTTATTTGAGAAAATTAGGTTGCAACTACCTGAAGCAAAATTTGCAGTGGCTGGTCTGGGGACAAAAACTAAGTTTCCAGAATGGATTGAAGATTACAGGGTGGATACTTTTAATGAAAAAATTGAAAAGGAAATATGCCGTGTTTATTCAGAAAGCCGCTTAGTAATTGGTCTTCATGGCTCTAATATGCTGCTGCCTTCTAGCCATGCTGGCATGACAATTGATTTGATAGATGAGCGGTGGGGGAACTTTGCACAAGATATTTTATACCAAGAAAGCGACCCTAGAATGGCTACTTTTCGCTATAGATTTTTGCCGTATCAGATTAGCAATGATACACTGGCATTCATAGCGGCTGTGATGGTTCTGAAGTGGTCTAAGTTTAAATCCCAGATGACGGCTGATGTTGTTGATTGAGATTGTGAAGAAAAACTGACCTATAACCATCAAATAAATTGTGGCATGGGTCAGGTTTAAGTGACAAGTCTGATTCAGTCACTCAACAATATCCCCATAACTCTTGAATCCCGACAGTCGGGCGTATCGTTAAATATTGTAAATTTAACCTCCCAATACCACGCGGAACTCAAGTTTGAAAGTTAGGATTATATAAAAATCATGGAGAAATTAAATGAAAAACAGAGGTTCTGTGTATATAGTCACTGGAATGTGCTGCGATCGAGAAGGTGAAGAAAGTATTTATCCTCAAGGATTAAATATCAAATCTTCATCAGGCCAGTTCCAATCTATTTACTGGCAGTGCGTTGTAGTATTTTTTGCTACGAGTGTGAGAAATAATCCTAGTGCCAATCATATCTTGTGTACCAATGCAGAAAAATTACCCAATCTAGGCAACTTCAACATGGAAGAATTTTTTGCCAACATCGGTGTGAAGGTGGCTCAGCTACCTTTCACCTATAAGCATCCGCTAGAATACTTCCACGCTTTCAGGAGTACATATTTCAAATTCGATATTGTTAAATACCTCAAAAACAACTCCGAATCGAACGATATATGTATGTCGCTAGATTCTGATTGCGTGTGGGTTAATTCGGTAGATAGAATGATAGAAGCAATCGAAAAAAATGGGATAGCTACTTATGAGCGCTTTTACCCAGAAGATCAAGCGATTAATGGTTTGACTAGAGGAGAAATGCAAAAAATTTACTCTGAACTAGGGTACAATATTGAGCAGGCTCCTCCTTATTTTGGAGCTGAATTAATTGGGGGAACCGGAGAGAATATTAAAAAATTATCTGAAGAAATTGACTTGATTTGGAATATTTCTTTAGAAAGGTTTGCACAAGGCAAATCCAAATTTAATACAGAGGAGCAGATGTTAACCTATATTTATAACAAGCAAGGGTATGCACCGGGAACTGCAAACCCTTATCTTGAACGGATATGGACATCAGCGCAATTTTACACGGCAAGTAAATCAAATTTTCAGCTTGATGTTTGGCATCTGCCAGCAGAAAAAAGTAGGGGAATTAAGAGACTTTTCCTACAAGTATCCAATCCCAAATCCTTGTTTTGGACTCTGCCAGTGGGAGAGGAGTTTATGAAATATGTTGGCGGATATGTAGGGATACCTAAACGTAATATTTCTAAAATAATAGTTGAGACTTTAGAAGACAGAAAATCCGGCATAAAAAGGAGACTATCTCATGTTAAAAATCTCATAAAGGGATGATCTGCCCAAAAATGTGGTGGTTGCAAATATATCGTTCAAATATCAAGTTTTCCCAACTTGATGATAAAGAAGACCTAAGTAATCATTAAAGATATAAGAGGAGAAAAATAAATGTATGACTGGCAACTAACAACCCCAATTGTCTTGATTATCTTTAAACGCCCTCAAGAAACACAAAGGGTGTTTGAGGCAATTCGTCAGGCAAAACCCCCCAAATTGCTAGTAATTGCTGACGGCCCGCGTCCAGATAGGCCTGGAGAAGATCGAGAATGTGCTGCCGCTAGAGCTATTATTGACCAAGTAGATTGGGACTGCGAAGTTTTGAAAAATTACGCCGACGTAAATCTCGGTTGTCGGCTGCGAGTTTCTAGCGGTATGAATTGGGTGTTTGATACGGTTGAAGAGGCAATTATTCTGGAGGATGACTGTCTCCCTCATCCTACATTTTTCCGCTTCGCTGAAGAATTGCTCGATCGTTACCGAGACGACCACCGGATTCTGTCAATCTCTGGTCAAAATGTTCAGTTTGGCAGGAAAAGAACTGATTATAGTTACTACTTTTCTCGCTACAATCACTGCTGGACTTGGGCGAGTTGGAGGCGAGCTTGGCAGCACTATGATTTAGATATGAAGCTGTGGCCAGAAATTCGTGATGGTAATTTTTTGATGGATGTACTGGGAGACTCCAATGCTGTAAAAGTTTGGACAAATATTTTTCAGCTTTGTTATGAAAAAAAATTACAGAGTTGGGCTTGTCAGTGGACATTTGCTAGCTTTATTCAAAATGGTATTAATATTCTTGCGAATGTTAATTTAGTTTCTAATATCGGACATGGTGTAGGGGGAACTAATACGGAGGATGTCAACAGTCCTTACAGTAATATGCCTGTAGAAGCTATAACATTTCCGATGAAACACCCGCCTTTTGCAATTAGGGATACGCAAGCAGATAATTTTACCCAAAAAACTTTATTTGATTACGATCCGCCGTTGTTAAGAAAGGTGCAAAAAAAAGTAGATAAACTTTTGAAACAATTCCGATAAAATCAGCTAGAAATCTAGAGGATAGGCAGGGAAAATGAAAGTTGTAATTGTTAATAGTTCTGATACGGAAGGGGGGGCAGCCCGCGCCGCTTATCGACTGCAAAAAGGTTTGCAGGGGATTGGTGTTTCTTCGCAAATGCTCGTAAAAAATAAGGGTAGTGGCGATTCAAGTGTAATTTCGTCACAGAATAGTATTACAAATAAGTTGGACAAGATTATTTCAACTTTATATAACTCGCCATTGCGACTTTACCCTGAGAGAAGGTCTGTTATTTTTTCTACAGAATGGTTTCCAGATTCTCTAGATGTCCAAATTTCCCAAATCAAGCCTGATATTATTAATTTACACTGGGTGTGTGGGGGTTATTTACAAGTAGAGAGTATTCCGAGGTTTAATCAACCCTTAGTCTGGACGCTGCACGATATGTGGCCTTTTACAGGTGGATGTCACTACAGTGAAGATTGCGATCGCTACACTCAATCTTGTGGTAGTTGTCCGCAACTTCACAGTAAGAAAGAGTCGGATCTGTCACGGTGGGTGTGGCAGCGGAAAGCTAAAGCTTGGAAAAATCTTAACCTAACTCTGGTTAGCCCTAGTATTTGGTTAGCTAAATGCGCTAATTCTAGTTCTTTATTCAAAGATTTTAGAGTTGAAGTAATTCCTAATGGCATCAATACTCAAAAGTATAAACCCATAAATCGTCAATGGGCGCGAGAAATTCTGAATTTACCTCAAGATAAACAAATTGTACTGTTTGGAAGTGCAGGTGGAACGGGCGATCGCTGGAAAGGATTTAACTTGCTCGTACCCGCTTTACAAAGCCTCAGTAAATCAGGCTGGAAAGATCGGATAGAGTTGGTGGTTTTTGGATCTTCTGAACCCGAAAATCCCATTGAACTTGGTTTTAAAACTAACTATGTCGGGAGACTCGCAGATGATATTTCCCTAGCCACTGTTTATGCAGCAGCAGATATTTTTGTCGCCCCTTCCGTGATAGATAACTTGCCAAATACAGTCATGGAAGCCCTTGCTTGCGGCATCCCCAGCGCTGCATTTAATATTGGGGGACTGCCCGATCTGATCGAACACTGCTCCAATGGCTATTTAGCTCAACCCTATGAAACAGAAGACTTAGCGCGAGGAATTGCTTGGGTTTTAGAAGATCCCAATCGGCATCAAAAACTTTGTATTCGCGCCCGCCAGAAAGTGGAAAAAGAATTTACCTTAGACATACAAGCAAATCGCTATTTGTCTATTTTTAACGATGTTGTGTCAACTCCAAAGTAAAAATCTGATTTTACGTAGTAAATTTTACCTGGCTATCGCTAAAAGCTGCACAATTGGGAACAATGAACCGTACTAAAATCGCCGCCCTTTTAACTTGCTTCAATCGCAAACAAAAAACATTGGCTTGCCTAGAGGCCCTTTTTAAACAGGTACTTCCAGCCGATGTTGATATTTTAGCCTATTTAGTCGATGACGCCAGCACGGACGGCACCAGCGAGGCAGTTCGTCAAATCTATCCTCAAGTCAAGATTTTTTCCGGCGATGGGAACTTATTTTGGAACGGGGGAATGCGTGGGGCTTTCAGCGAAGCAATGAAAGATGATCCAGACTACTACCTCTGGTTAAATGATGACACTATTATTTACCCACAAACAGTAAGTGTCTTGCTAGAAACCTGTCACAAATTATTAGAAAAAGGAGAAACAAAAGCCATCGTTGGCGGTTCTACCTGCGACCCAGAAACTGGTCAAACAACATACGGCGGTATGGTGCGAAATAACCCTTTGCACCCCTTCCGATATGGTGTCTTAGAACCAACAAAAGAGCCTCAAATTTGCGATACTATGCACGGCAACTGCGTATTAGTTCCCCGCAGTGTTGTGCAAATTGTCGGCAACCTCGATCCGGCTTTTGTCCATTATATTGGGGATTGGGATTATGGTTTACGAGCGAGACAGAAAGGATGTACAGTGTGGATTGCTCCCGGTCATTTAGGAACTTGTTCCCTCAACCCCCAGGTGACCAAAACGGCTGCTGAGAATTTAAGCGAAGGATTGGAGAAAATGAGCAAACCGAAAGGTTTATCCTTCAAAGATACTACCCTGCAACCGGCTCAAGAGTGGAAAGTATTTACTCAGCGGCATGGTGGCTTGTTGTGGCCAATTTATTGGCTGCTACCTTATCGAAGGTTAGTTTGGCTTTCAGTGTTGAGTAAGCTGGGATTGACTAAAAACAAAACTCAAGGTGAATAGGATGGTTGATAGAAATGAACTCCGCATTGCTTGGCTCGTTCCTTCGGCAGAATTTGGGGCCTATTGGCCGCCGGTTTTGCATGAGCTCAAAAAACTGATTCCGAACACGATTTTTTATACAGGTCGCCTCTGGCCTCGCTACGATCCGGAAGCTCCTGGTACAGAAGTAGTCGAAGTTGTGGGAGATACTGAATTCATCACCACCCAAAAGATAGAAACTGGGTACAGTCGTGGTTATATTAAGGCTACTCCGGGGATTATTTTTCCTCTTTTGCAATTCAAGCCCCAGGTCATTTTTGCTAGTGGATTTTCGATCTGGACATTGGTAGCTATAATCTTTAAGCCTATAGGGAAATGGCAATTGGTTTTAGTTTATGAAAGTAGTTCCCCGAATGTAGACTTTCGAGATTCTAAGGTGCGATCGACGATTCGACGCTGGATGGGTAAATTTGCTGATACCTTTGTTTCTAATAGTCGCCGAGGTAAAGAATATTTGGTAGAAGTGATTGGGGCTGCCGAAAGTAATATCTTTGCTCAACCTTACATGGTTCCTGATGCTAAAGCTTTGGTACAAAAGTTAGAAAATAATAAGTCTATCTCCTTGTCATTCCCCCACCCAATTTTTCTGTGCGTGGGTCAAGTAATTTCCCGCAAAGGGATTAAGAATCTGTTAGAAGCTTGCAGAATTTTGCAAAGCAAGGGATACTCGAATTACACAGTCATTATCGTTGGAGACGGGGAACAGCGATCGGAACTAGAAGCACTTACAAAAGAATGGGGTTTAGAAAAACAAATTGTTTGGACAGGGTGGATAGAATACGGATACTTGGGCTCTTATTTTCTAGAAGCTGATGTGTTTGTTTTTCCTACGTTAGAAGATACTTGGGGAATGGTGGTGCTAGAAGCGATGGCATTTGGTAAGCCGGTTTTGTGTTCAAAATGGGCTGGGGCTTGCGAAATGATCGTTGAAGGTGAAAATGGTTATATTTTTGATCCCTATCAGTCGGAAGGTATTGCAAACGCGATGCGGGACTTGATTGATTGCCCAGAAAAGTTAGCGATCATGGGCAAAAAATCCCAGCAACTGATCGCTGAACATACACCCGAAAATGCTGCGAAATTAATAGCAGATGTGACTTCGCTAGTATTGGAGAAAAGTTGATGAAAATTCTTTTATCTGCCTTTGCCTGCGAACCCGGACAAGGATCTGAGGAAGGAGTGGGCTGGAATGCGGTGGTAGAAGCCGCCAAGCATCAAGAAGTTTGGGTACTAACTCGCACCTTTTACCGTACCGCTATTGAAGCCTTCCTGGCCACGTACCCGAACCCTAACCTGCACTTTGTCTACATTGAGCCTTTCGGCTGGAGCGAAAACTTTAAAGGTAGACAGGGAGGGCTGCAATTGCACTATTACCTGTGGCAAATTTTGGCTTATTTAGAGGCGCGCCAGCTCCACCGCCAAATTAATTTCGATATCGCCCGCCACGTCACCTACGTTAAATTTTGGTCGCCCAGCTTCATCTCGCTGCTGCCTATTCCTTTTATTTGGGGGCCTGTGGGCGGTGGCGAAGCAGCCCCGAAACCTTTTTGGGCTGATTTTAGCTTTAAGGCAAAACTTTACGAAACGGCGCGAGATTGGGGACAGCGGCTCGGCGAAAGCGATCCCTTTGCCAGGATGACGGCTAGGCGAAGTGTCTTAGCTTTTGCGACAACGGAGGACACGGCGAAGCGGGTGCGGGCGATGGGTGCTAAAAAGGTGCAGGTGCTTTCCGAGGCGTGTCTGTCGAAGGAAGAGATGGCGAGGCTGGGAGAGTGCCAGATGCCAGGGCTTTCCCCGATCAGGTTCATCAGTATGGGGCGGCTGCTGCACTGGAAGGGCTATCACCTTGCGTTGCGGGCATTTGCCCAAGCTAACTTGCCGAATGCCGAATATTGGCTGCTGGGGGATGGCCCGGAACGCGCTCGCCTTCAGTCTCTAGCGCAGGACTTGGGCATTGCCTCTCAAGTTAAGTTGTGGGGGAGGCTGCCACGCGAGGAAACTTTGAGTAAGCTAGGGGAGTCTCATGTACTTATTCACCCTAGCTTGCACGATTCAGGTGGCTGGACTTGCTTGGAGGGGATGGCGGCGGGGCGCCCCATCATCTGCTTGGATCTGGGAGGGCCTGCTACTCAAGTGACGGCGCAAACGGGGATAAAAGTACCTGGTTACAATCCAGAACAGGCAGTGCAGGGTCTAGCTGAGGCGATCGCTAATTTAGCCGGCGATGCAGAGTTGCGATCGCGCTTGGGTGAAGCAGGTCGCAATCACGTCCGGGAAGTATATGATTGGGATGTTAAAGGCGAATTCTTTGCTCAATTGTGCGAAGATATAGTCTATAGAAAATCAGGATAACTTCTGATGGGTTCGATCGGGCAAAACAAAGAAAACTATATTTTTTCAGGCGGTGAAACGTGGGCGTTGCAATCATTACTGGCTCGGCGGGTTTAATTGGCTCTGAGGCGTGTCAGTTCTTTGCCAAACAAGGCTTAGATATAGTTGGGATCGACAATAATATGCGCCAGTTCTTTTTTGGTGCTGATGGTTCTACAAACTGGAACCGGCAACTGCTCGAAAAGTCTTTGGGTACCAAGTATTATCACTTAGATGTGGACATTCGCGACTATGAAGCGATTACCAATATCTTTCAGCGGTACGGCGAGTCGATCGAATTAGTAATTCACACAGCAGCTCAGCCCAGCCATGATTGGGCTTCCCGTGCTCCGAAAATAGACTTTACCGTCAATGCCAACGGCACTCTCAATCTTCTAGAAGTAACTCGCTTGTACTGTCCTAAAGCGGTTTTCATTTTCACTTCTACCAATAAAGTATACGGCGATACGCCTAACAGTTTGCCTTTAATTGAATTAGAACACAGGTGGGAAATTGAACCCGGCCATACTTACGAAAGTGGCATTCGGGAAGATATGTCAATCGATCAGTGCCTGCACAGTTTGTTTGGTGCTTCTAAGGTAGCTGCTGACATTTTAGTCCAAGAATACGGTCGATATTTTGATATGAACACCGCTTGTTTTCGTGGCGGCTGTTTGACGGGGCCAAATCACTCAGGAGCTCAATTGCACGGCTTTCTCGCCTACTTGATGAAGTGTGCTGTCACGGGAACTCCTTACACCGTGTTTGGCTACAAAGGCAAGCAAGTTCGCGATAACATTCATAGCGCTGATTTAATTTCGGCATTTTATGAATTTTATAAAGCTCCCAAAAGCGCCCAAGTTTATAATACAGGAGGAGGCAGGTACAGCAATTGTTCGATGTTAGAAGCTATCCAGATGTGCGAGGCCATTGCAGAACGCAAGTTTAATTGGACTTATGCTGAAGGGAATCGCATTGGCGATCACATTTGGTGGATTAGCGACAATTCAAAATTTTCCAGTCACTATCCCAACTGGAAAATGAAATATAACGTTAAACAAATCTTACAGGAGATTTATGAATGTAACCGCGAGCGTTGGCTGAAAGAGGATGCCAATGAGTGAGCCGGGCAAAAAGAAGGTGCTGGGAATTTCGGTAAACGATTGAAGAATACAAGGTTAAACAAATCTTAGGGGAGATTTATGAGTGTAACCGCGAGCGTTGACTTAAAGAGGTGCTCCATGATTGATAAAGGGAAAAAGAATGTACTGGGCATATTAGTAAATGCCGTTAATTATGAAGCGGCTGTTAGCAAAATTATTGCGGCAGCCAGCGCCGGAAAACCAATGTCAGTTTCTGCTCTCGCGGTTCACGGGGTAATGACTGGGGTTCTCGACAGCACTCATCGTTATCGGATTAATCACATGGACTTAGTATTGCCAGACGGACAGCCTGTCAGGTGGGCGTTAAACTGGCTCTACCATACGGAATTGCCCGATCGAGTTTGCGGGCCGAATGCGATGTTACAAATTTGCGAACGTGCGGCAGAAGAAGGATTACCTATCTATTTGTACGGATCTCAAGCTTCTGTACTGGAAGCTTTATCTCGCAATCTCTGCCAGCGTTTTCCCAAGTTAATTATTGCTGGAACTCAGCCTTCTAAATTTAGGCACGTGTCGCCCCAAGAGAAACAAGAAATTGCACAGCAAATTCGCAACAGCGGTGCAGCAATTACTTTTGTCGGTTTGGGGTGTCCCCGGCAAGAAGTCTGGGCTTACGAATACCGGGACGACTTATCAATGCCATTGATTGCTGTAGGTGCTGCTTACGATTTTCATGCGGGTAATTTGGCTAAATCTCCTGACTTTTTATCTAAAATAGGTTTGGAATGGCTGTTTCGGATGATGAAGGAACCTCGGCGCCTTTGGCAGCGGTATGTTTTTTTGAATCCGCTTTATATCTGGCTGTTTTTGCTACAAGCTTTGAAAATCAAACAGTTCGACCCCACAGACGCCACGCCGCCTGTAGAAGAAGTATTATATGGTTGAAATTTAAAAGTTTTTGGTGAATTATGGGTGCTCACAAGAAAAAATTTAAAAAGCAAACACATCGTAACTAATCGTTTTGAGGTGCAACTACGATCGCATATTCAAGAAAACTGATATCAAATCCGGTGGCATCGGAATTATAGTGGGAGCTTAAGAGCTCGCGATTTGGGTAGCGAGCTCTTAAGCTCCCACTGACATGATCCGAATATATAATTCCGATGCCACCGGAAAGGATATTACGCCCGAAAACAATTTTTACCTTATCTATGTGGTAAGCTGCCGACTGCACACCCTACATACAAAGTTTGTGCGTCAGTCTCGATCGAGTCAGGTGGATTTCTGGGTCAATAGCCGCATTTTGTTTGAGCGAACTCCTGGCATTGGGGATTATTGCAGGGAGCGCAAAAGTATTGTGACTGTTTGACATACTCCCCAGCCTGAAGGCGTGGGGATTCTTTACGCTTCATTGACGGACGCTACGCCCGGTAGTCTTACTCTGTCTCGACGTACATTTAGAGTCGTGCCGATGCCCCAGGCCGACTTTTTCTATATTTACCGAAGCGTTTTCATCTCGGTAGTGTTCTGTACCGCAATTTAAGCAAAGTATAGAACGCACAGACCAATCAATTTTTCCCCATTTATATCCGCAATCAGAGCAAGTTTGGCTTGTAGGTTCCCATCGACTAATAATTACGAACTCACGCCCAAACTTTTCAGATTTAGCCTCGCACAATACCCGAAATTCTCTCCATCCCTGTAGACTAATTGCCCTAGCAATTTTGCGGTTTTTGACCATGCCAGACACGTTTAAATCTTCCAAGACAATGGTTTGGTTTTCACTGACAACCTTGGTAGATAGTTTGTGCAAAAAATCCTTGCGAGTATCAGCAATCTGATTGTGGAGCTTGGCAATCTGAATGCGGGTTTTGTTCCGGCGCTTTGAGTCTTTGGGCTGGCGGGCTAACTTGCGTTGCAGCTTGCGGATTTTTCGGTCTAACTTTTTGTAACTGGGACTTTGGGCTGATGTTCCATCACTCATTACCGCAAAAGTTTTAATTCCCAAATCGATGCCGATACTTTGGTTCTTGGCATCAACTCGATTGGGTTGAATTTCTACGACAAAGCTGAGTAAATAGCGGTTCGCACAGTCTTTGATTACCGTGACCGAACTGGGCTCGGAGGGTAGCTCCCTCGACCAGATTGGTTTAACAATACCGATCTTGGCTAGATAAACTCCATCTCCTTTGATTGAGAAACCTCCGCGAGTCAACCTTGCAGACTGGCTGTTTGTGCGCTTTTTGAACTTAGGATAGCCGACTTTGCGTCCTTTTCTTTTGCTCTTGCAAGACTCAAAAAAGTTTTTGAATGCTGCTTCTAAGTCGGCCACTGACTGTTGCAATGGAATTGCAGAGACTTCGCCTAACCAAGCTCTTTCCTCAGTCTTTTTTGCCTGAGTGATAACAATCTTTTGGAGTTCAGCCGATTTAGGCTTCTTTTGAGATTGTTTGCAGATTGCAAGAGCATCGTTATACACAACACGAACGCAACCGAACAACTGAGCTAAGCTCTGCTGCTGTTGGCTTGTTGGATAGAAACGGTACTGATAAGCTGTTGTGCATTTAAATAGAATGTCAAAAAACAATATAATTCTTGTGGGGTGGGCGTCTCGCCCGCCCTGAATATGCAATTTAAATGCGTGACAGCTTATCTTGCTTTCATGCTTACTCCGATAACATAATAGGGTGGCAATTGGGTAGCTAAATGACCAGAGAAAGATTAAGTATTCGCATTGCCGTGAGTCGGCTAGAGAAGCTGCGGAGAATTGCCAAACAGAAAGAAAAAACAATGACCCAACTTATAGAGGGCTGGATTGATAAACTTAAAGAGGAAAAGCCGTCAAACGAAGGACGGGGCTTTAGACCCAGTTTTTCGGTAACCAAACTGGATACAAAACCAAAAGTTTATTGCCCTTACCTCGCTCTTGCTATGGCTTTTGGGCTACAATCCGGATCGAATCGTACTTGTTTTCATCAGCCGCAAAAATTGTTTTCAGCAGTAGATTCCAAGCTTGGGCCTTACTGTTTTCTTTGGGCTTTACCATCCGAGGGGATTCCATTGAATCGAACACACTCAAAATTTTTCTTTCATCATCGATCCAACTGTTGGCAAATTGGCGATAGTAGCCATTAAACTCAGTAGAAATTATCTCAAATCCCGCTTTTTCACAGATAGCGCGGAAGCTCTGCGGTGTGAAGAAATACAAATGCCTTGGTACATCTAGATGCATCCATGCAATCCCTGATGACTTCAGCCCAATACAAGAGTTATTTGGTACTTCCATCACCAATTTGCCGCCATCCACGAGCAACTGCATGGCATTGCGGAGTGCAAGTAAAGGATCTCTGGTATGTTCGAGTACGTGGTTCATCACAATCATGTCGTACTGTCTAGACGTGACTTCCGGGGGCAAAGATTCAGCAGTACCATAAAATACATCAAGACCTCGCTGCTCGGCCAAAACCAAAGCTTGTCGATCGGGTTCTACGCCCCAGACTTTGTGACCATCTGCTTGCAGTTCTTGCAGCATTTGGCCGTTGGCGCAACCGATTTCTAATATCGAGCAGGAAGCAGTCGCGAACTGTTGCTTCCACCATTGACTTGTGACATCTACTCCGCGATCGAAACGCCAAGCTAGATGCGTGCGTAATTTATCCCAGAAGGAAATAGAAGAGGAAGACTCGGAACCTGTAGAGTCTATATGATGAGTATAGTAGTCGTCAATCTCGTAGAAACTGGCGATTTTGTTGAGTTCGGGTAAAGGATGAATGCATCCAAGTTGTGACTTTTCGCACCAGTACAATTGAAAGGATTCTTTGTTTGCAGGTCTGCGCCAATCACCGGGTATCAATAGCCACGGTTTCATATTCTGTCCCGATATCGGACAGACGACGGTAGGAATTAAGCAATTTTGACTTGGCATTTTAGTTTTCATTATTTAGGTACTTGATGTACTAATAACCACTGATGTTGGATTTCAAATCCGGAAATAAATTATGTGCCAGTGACCATTGCGGAATCTGAAATACAGCGGATGACGGCCCCAAAATTATTAGGTTTCGGAAACAGGATTGCTGCGGGGTGGTTTTCAGCTTACATCGCATTTAAGGTAACGCATTTAGCTTGCTTTGTCACGTGTAATAAAAAACTACACATTCCGCGATCGGGCTGTGAGTAAGTTTTCCTATATTTAGGAATTCAGCAATAATTAAAGTATAAATTAAGTTATAAAACTGGGTAGCGATGTCGGCTGCGATCGAGATAAATAAAAGCTTTATTGCCTTCATACCTAAGTAATATTATTTATTTTATTGCAAAAGCGAAGTATAAAATTTGCGATTTCATATATCGGTGGACGCAAATGTTGCGCCCGCTACGGTGCCTTGACATAAAAATTTAGCTCCCAGTTGAGTTGGGAAGCCAAACTTTTCTTTAATCTTCATCACAATAGCTGATTGACAAGCAGGGATTTTTATGTAGAGGTCGCCAAGGTCTCCTATCGATCGGCGTAAGCCCCCATCCGTTCTTTGATAAACCGGATATAAAAATGCCTGAAAGTAGACTTAATCACCCGCGGCATACCAAAGTCTATTGGCATCATACTTTCCGGCAACTTCCAATCCAAAACCTTGAGATTTTCCGGCTGCAAAAGCGGAAAATCAAGATCCTCCAAATTCGAGCAAAGCCCCAATCTCATCGCCGCAGCTACAGTGGGAACCGCCGCGGGATCAGCATTAATAATTTCAACTAAAGTTCTGTCCAAAGCAAACACATCATCAGAGGCAGCCAAAATTCCCAAAAACTTAGGTTCCCCGCCGCTTGGCCCGTTACCTTCGTGGCCGATAATGCCATCCAAAATCGTCAAATTAGGGTTAATTGCCCTGGCCGTTTCAACCAGCATTTCACCGAATCTGGCGCTATCTTTGCCAGCTTCCATGTGCCACCAAGCCTTCATTTTGCCTGGGACGCAGCCGAACAAATTTTTCACGCCCATTGTCACGGTTAATTGAACGTGAGATTTGAGTTTGGGCAAATTAATCACTACATCCGCTTCCATTGCTTCTTTGCAAATTCGCAGATGATTGAAATCTTCGCTGACAGTTTCGTAGCGTTTTCCTTGAAACTCAACTACTGGCAAATTCAGTTCTTCCAACAGTGGCAAATAACCGTTGGCTTTGGCTACACCCATTGCACTGCCAAAAGCTGGACTATCACCTAAAAATGGTTTTCCTCCCGCTTCAATGACCATTTTCGCCACGCAGTAAACCAATTCTGGGCGGGTGACACATTCTTTTGTAGGGCGAGAACCGGTGAGGAGATTGGGTTTGAGTAAAACCCGATCGCCCGATTTGACAAAAGCCGAGATTCCGCCCAAGGGTGCCAGCAAACTTTCTAAAGATTTTTGCAAGATTTGGCGATCGTAGGAATTGGCCTGAATTAAACTAACAGCAGACATAATTATGAATTAATTTGTAATTGGTTATCGATCGGGAATAATCTCAGTGTAACACAGGCACATAAAACCATAAGCAGGGTGATCTGCGCCTGCGTTACCAAGAATAATCTCAATACAAATGAACCCTAACTATTCGTTGGCAATCTACCAACTGCCGCCCGCTGCATCGTACTAACTCGCAGCGAGTTAGAGAATATTCCTTGACCTTGCAGTTCAGGGATAGCAGGTTTTACTTCTACTTTTACCACCCTGGCTGTGCAGATAAAAACCGTTTGATCGGCTAAATGGAAAGTCAACCAAGGTTGATTTAATAAATGCAGCACTTCCTCTTGGAATTCTTGTGCCGGTATCGGAATAGTGAAAGTTTCAGCCTGACCTTCCACATAATGAAATGTCACTTGAGTTGTGTTCTCTTTATCTTGAGTTAATTTGGCAAAAGAACCTGCGCGCATAAATCTTGCTCCCAACTTTAGACTATAAAAAAAATTCAGAATTAAATGTAAAAAAAATGAATTCTGAATTGTTTAACTTTCACCTGTGACAGCGATCGGGCAGAACTCAGAAGGCAGAAGGCAGAATTAAATCGAGTTCAGCCTTCTAGTTTCTAGCTGATTCCTGCGAGATCCTATACGTTAGCAGAAGATGTTGGCATAGCACTCATTTTCTCTAAATCTAGAACTTTTGCCAAGTCTTCTGCACTCATTAAACCCCTTTCTAGCACAATTTGCCGCAAAGATTTGCCGGTTTCTAGAGATTCTTTGGCGACAGCGGCGGCGTTGAGATAGCCGATGTGAGTGTTGAGGGCGGTAACGAGGGCGAGACTACCTTCTGCGTAGGCGAGACACCGATCGCCCTTAGCTTCTATTTTTTCGAGGCATTTGGTGCTCAGGGCGCTGATGGTATTGCCCAAAATTTCGATGCTGTGAATGAGATTGTAGGCGATCAGGGGCATCATCACGTTCAATTCTAATTGTCCCGCTTGGGCGGCAAGGGCGATCGCGCTATCGTAACCCATAACTTGAAAACAAACCATCGATGTCATTTCTGCCATCACAGGATTGTATTTTCCCGGCATAATCGACGAACCAGGTTGCACAGGAGGCAATTGAATTTCTTTCAAACCCGTTTTCGGCCCTGAGTCCATCAAACGCAAGTCGTGGGACATTTTAACGCAATCCTGAGCGAGATTTCGCAGTGCACCGGAGACATTTACAAACGGTGCCATACTCTGCATAGCAGCCATTAAATGCCTTGCTGGTTTCAGGGGGTGATCGATTAATTCTGAGAGAATTTCCGCAACTTTTTGACAGTATTCAGGGTGAGTGTTTAACCCTGTTCCTGCCGCACTTCCCCCCAATCCCAGGGATGTCAAATCATCGGATGCCCTGTCAATTCTCAAGGTATGTTCTCTGAGAATTTGCGCCCAAGCGCCGAAGGTATCGCCGAGTCGAACAGGTACGGCATCTTGCATATGAGTGCGGCCGGATTTAACGATATCTTTGAATTCTTCGGCTTTGTTTTCTAGGGCGACTACGGCATCCGACAAAGCCGGAAACAGAGTCTTTTCTAACGCCAACAATCCGCCGATACGAATCGCCGTCGGAATCACATCATTTGTTGATTGACCGTAGTTTACATGATCGTTAGGACTAATGCGCTTGTAGTTGCCTTTTTCGTCGCCCATAATTTCCAAAGCGCGATTTGAAAGAACTTCATTAACATTCATGTGGTGAGAAGTTCCGGCGCCGGCTTGGTAGACATCAACTACAAATTGATCGCGCAATTTGCCAGCTAGGATTTCATCTGCTGCTTGGACAATTGCTTGACTGATGTCTTGGGGAATGCAGCCGAGTTCGCCATTGGCGATCGCCGTTGCTTTTTTAATTAAAACACAAGCATCAACGTATGTTGATAAAGGCTTAATGCCACTAATCGGGAAATTTTCAATAGCCCTTAGAGTTTGGATGCCGTAGTAGACATTAGATGGGATTTGTTTGTCTCCCATCGAGTCGCTTTCGGTTCGGTAGGTTGCGGTTGGCTTTTGAGTCATATCGTCTGGTTTGTGATAATTAGGAATTGTGCAAACAGAACTTACGCACAGTTGGTCAGAAACCGGGTTTCTTGTCGGGGAATCTGTTTGAAAGCGTAGTTTTTTGTCAAGAAACCCGGTTTCTGAAGGTTTTTGTGCGTCCTGGACTGGCAATTTTTTTGGTAACACGGCTGACGGGCGATCTTACTTTTGGGCGCGCGCCGACAACTTTACAGTAATGCGTAAGTCCCGATCGTACAAAATTATCCCACATCTTAGGCTTCAATCTCAAATCTCAAATCTCAAATCGATTGACAGTTTGCAAAAGCTAAAATTAGTCAATCGGCAAGGGCGATCGCACCCAGACAAGGCGAGTCAGCTATAATCATACAAGTAGATCCATTTCACTCATAGTCTTAAACTCCCACGAACAAACCAGCAAAAACTTTCAAACACCCGCTAAATATTTTGATAATCGGCTTTAAGTGCCTCTGCGATTTTTCCGGCTTCAGTAAAGGCTATATCCAGCATTGTTCCCACCGCAGCCCTCCCGGAAAAACCGACGATTTTAATGGCTCACTGAACAGGGCTACAGTTATACTATTGAGGTTCAAGGCGATGGTTAGTCAGCGATCGATAAATTCTTGGTAAAACTGCCCATGCAAACCTAAGAAATTATCCATCCCCTTCTTTGTCAAATACCCGCTATTCTTACCAGTGTGCGGGTTTCTTACGTAGCTAGAAATGGTTTTTGAAACATTAGGATTCTCGCTCCACCTAATGTTGAATGCTGCATAGTTTGGGAAAAAGGTCATTTCTGCATAAGCATCTATGTGGTCATGTATCCACCATGCCAATGCTGTCCAATCTTGAGTGCGCTCATAGTAAGGGATGAATGATGTAACAATAATACATACTGTTGCTCCCATATACCCCTCTGAATCTTTTACATCCCAGATATGTTCTGCATAGTTGGCCTCATTACTGGCACAGTTGTACTGATTTTTATTCTCTGCTCCTTTGGCGTTCACCGCACAAGAACGATAGGCTGAGCGGATACTAATCCGACCAAGCGCATCTTGAATTGGTTCAAGCACCCTCTCACACAAATTCTTTCCTGCTGCGATCGCCAAGTCAGGATCGCTAGGAAGGTTAGGGATACCTTCAATTTGAGAGATTTCTGAATAAAGAAACTCACGCATGAAAAAACTCTTAGAGAGTTGAACCCGTCCTAGCTCTTCCAAAGCTTTAACAGTTTGTGGCTTTCTCATAGATTGAACTCCAGCAATTAGAGGTGAATAGCTTAATTTTAAACACTGGCAGATAATTTAGAAGCATTGTTTCAGCCAAAAGCAACGTTCCGGTTGAGTGGCTAGAAATAACTTTTGCATCACCACCAATATCTTTCGGTAGTCCGCTCCAACCGGGTTGTTAGGCCGCGGCGATCGCCACTTGACGCTGTTATTGTCCGCGTCCTGGTTTGCAATCTGCAAAACCTAATGCCTCTGTGTCAAGGAAACTAGCGATCGCCATCTCAATGACTGCTTCGATTGGGTATTCAATTTCAGCAGCACGAGCAATTAGGGCAGCACGAATTCGTTCAGGAAAACGTCCTAAAATAACTTCGGCATCAGCGAGGGAAAGTTGCTCTTGAAGTTTGGCTTGCATGGCATTTACATCTCAGTTGGAATTTGGACGTTGTAAGGGGGTTCAGTAGCTCTTAGAATGATGGCTTCTAGCTCCAATAGTAACGCAGGGTTCTGCCAGTGAGAAATTGTCTGTACTGCAATCCGTATGTCTTCATCGCTATATTTATCGAGCCATGCCCACAAAAAAGCTTTGTGCCCACCACTGAAGCGACCTCGTAAGCTCTTGGTTTTACCGATGTAGAGCAATCCATCAGTTCTGTGCCTGATTGCATAAATGCCAGGACGCGCAGGAATGCTCTCAAACCCACGGGTCAAGGGTTGACATTGCTCAAAAGGAATGAAAGCAATCGCGTCTAGAATTCTTCGCGCTTGGATTTGTATGTCAGAATCATTCGTTGTCATGAAGGCAAGAAGGCTGATTGCACAGAAATCATAATCCCACAAATTCTGTTACAACCATCATCAACTAGGGATGGTTTCCTGCGCGATCGCACAGAGAAGGCGATCGAGTCCGAGCTGATTTGAGCCTTGGCCGTGCCTGTGTTTTTCTAGGATATGGGAAAGGGGCGAGCGATCGGCTTTCACCTGTCGGTAAAAAATGTAAAGTTATTTCCGTAAAAAACCTGGTTTCTGCGTCCAGGAGTAAGCTGTTCAGCATCTAAAACGCATATTGCATAGTATAATATGATGATATTTATAAAAAGTCAATGCCTACTAAAAACTTCCTCAGTTCCGAGACAAGGGAAAATCTTCAACAAGTATTAAAGGAGCATGAGCATCCAGACATTCGGCAAAGAGCCTTAATTTTTTTATTGCTAAATAGCGGAAATACACAAGCTCAAACTGCTGAACTAATAGGATGCTCTCTGAGAAAGATTGCTTATTGGAGCATTCATGGTGATCCTGATAATTTAGACACTTTTAAAGATAATAGGATGAAGGGTAATTACCGAAAAGCCACAGAAGAATAAGCTGTTGCACATTTAAACTGTGATACAATCATTACCCTTATTTTTGATTTTGCGACCCCATTTAATTATTAATT
>NZ_JAUBUJ010000247.1:0-1321 GCF_036705405.1 Microcoleus sp. B13-B6 | reverse complement strand
TGAATCGCCCCGGTTTCTGCGGAGGCTGTTTGGTTTAAGTCAGCCCACTTCCACAGTGGCCTGACTTGCGAGTTGCCGGTAGTAGTTTGCCTCAGCCTCAGCAGGCGGGATGTACCCGATGGGTTCGAGCAGGCGATGGTGGTTGAACCACGATACCCATTCGAGCGTGGCGAACTCGACTGCTTCCTTGGTTTTCCAGGGAGCCCGGCGGTGAATCAGTTCGGCCTTGTACAGGCCGTTGATGGTCTCGGCCAGGGCGTTGTCGTAGCTGTCGCCCTTGCTGCCCACCGAAGGCTCGATGCCAGCTTCCGCCAGTCGCTCGGTGTAGCGAATGCTGACGTATTGCGAGCCTCTATCGGAGTGACAAACCAAACTGCCATCGCGCTCAGGCTGACGGGCATAGAGGGCTTGCTCCAGGGCGTCGAGAACAAAGTCCGTGCGCATTGAACTGCTCACCCGCCACCCAACGATGCGCCTGGCAAACACGTCGATGACGAAGGCTACGTACAGCCAGCCTTGCCAAGTCGAAACGTAAGTGAAGTCGCTCACCCACAACTGGTTCGGCCTCTCGGCCCGGAACTGCCGGTTGACCCGGTCCAATGGACATGGTGCTTTGCCATCACTGACGGTGGTTCGTACGGCCTTGCCGCGCATCACACCACGCAGTCCCATGCTGCGCATCAGACGCTCTACCGTGCAGCGGGCCACGGTCACGCCTTCGCGCGCTAGTTGCCGCCATACCTTGTCGGCGCCATAAACCTGCATGTTGGCCTGCCAGACTCGTTGAATCTGCGGCATCAGCAATTCGTCGCGTTTCGCTCTGGCGCAGCGTTTGTGAGGCTCGCGCACCAGCGCGGCGTGGCGCCGATACGCTGACGGGGCAACCTGCAAGACCTTGCAGAGCGGCTCGACCCCGAAAGCATTGCGCTGCTGGTCGATAAAGGCCCTCAAGACTTGAGCCGGCGGTCGAGCTCCGCCTGGGCGAAAAACGCGCTGGCCAGCTTCAATATCTCGTTGGCTCGGCGCAATTCTTTGACCTCGCGCTCCAGCTCCTTGACCCGCTGGGCTTCGGCTGTGGTGACGCCTTCTCGCGTGCCTGCATCAACTTCGGCACGCTTGACCCACTCGTTCAGGGTCTGCGGCACGCAGCCAATCTTGGGGGCAATGGATTCGATGGCAGCCCACAGGGATGGGTACTCCCCGCGCTGCTCCTGCACCATCCTCACCGCGCGCTCACGCACCTCAGGCGAGAACTTGTTCGTCTTCTTCATGGCTCAATCCTCTCAGAGTGTTGAGCCTCCTCAAAACCCGGGGCGATTCA
>NZ_JAUBUJ010000068.1:42539-47157 GCF_036705405.1 Microcoleus sp. B13-B6 | reverse complement strand
TATATTATCAAGGGACTCGCGAGTTCATTCATCTTTCTAAATGCTGTTTTCTTACTTTTTCAGCAAGCCCTACTTATTTTTCGTACCTGCGCGGCGTGTAAACCCAAACATCTCCATATTTGCGGGGAATAATCCGAGTCTGACTCGAACCGACAATCACTAAAGTTCTCATGTCTGCATCTTGCGGCTGGAATTCGCCGAGGGTGCAAACCCGCACAGATTGGCCGGGCCGGCCGAGGTTTCGCCCTAGTACGACGGGGGTTTTAGCATCGCGACTTTGCAACAAAATCTCGATCGCCCTTCCGAGTTGCCAAATCCGCTGTTTCGAGATGGGATTGTAAAATGCCATAACTAAATCGGCAGCCGCAGCGGCCGAAATCCGCTGTTCAATGACCTCCCAAGGCTTGAGAATATCCGAAAGGGAAATCACGCAAAAATCGTGTCCGAGGGGTGCTCCGATCGCAGCAGCGGCTGCCTGCATGGCTGAAATGCCCGGTGCTACCCGAATATCAATGCCTTGCCATTCGGGTTTGGCATCAAAGTCGATCGCCTCAAACACCGCCGCAGCCATTGCAAAAATACCCGGATCTCCCGACGAAACCACGGCGACTGATTTGCCGGATGCTGCTAAATCTAGGGCAAAACGGGCGCGATCGATCTCTTCGCGGTTGTCGGAATCGTGCCGATTTTGCCCTTCCCGCAGGGTTCCAGCTAAGTCGAGATAAAATTTGTAACCCACCCAATCCGTGGCTTCGCGCATAATTTCCTTAACTTCCGGGGACATCCAGGGCGCGCCTCCGGGGCCGGTACCGACGATCGCCAGTTTGCCGCGGCTAATTCCGATCGCCCTAGCATCAAAGGGTTGGGCGGCCAGGGCGATCGCGCAATTCAGTGCGTTTGGGCGATCGGACTCGATTAAGTGACTGTTGGCACCGGCTGCTGTCAGGGCAATTTGTGCGGCCTTATTTTCGATGAATTCAATTGAGTCTAATTCGACAAGTTCGGAGAGATTGAAAAAGCGGACGGGGACTTTAAAATATTGTGAAACTGCTTCAAGTGCCGGGTTTCCCATCTCCTGTTTTAATGCAAAAAATCCAGCAACAGAAGCTGCTGCTAAACCCGCGTTTTCCAACACTTGCTGGACAAATGAAACCGCTATTTCTGGCTCAATATTCGATAGCTTTGTCAGTGCAACTGCCACAATTTGCGGATGGTAAACTAAACAATCGGGCGTTGGCACAATTGCTTTTTCGGTGACGCGAATAGTCAATTTTGCGTCGGGGGCGATCCTCTTCGAGGGCTTCGCTAACGGCAAATTGCTCTCGGAAAGCCAGCTTGCAGCCCCTTCTAGGCGTACTTTGGCCCCGGCGAGCAAATTTGAAATAAAAGTCTTCGCGTCCTCTGGATTCGCTAAATAATAGCCTTGGGGAGGACTCAGCAGCGCGGTGCGAAAGCGGATATCTCCGGTGGTAGTAATTGCAGGTTGTACGCCCAGGGCTGCTGCAATCTCTCTGGCCAAATCATTAACGCCGTGCAAACCGCCCAGCAGGGGTACGACGGCGCTTCCGTCTTCTGCGACGGCTAAAACTGCCGGTTCGGCGCGTTTGTCTGACAGCAGCGGGGCGAGGGTACGGATGATTATTCCGGCGGCGCAGATGGCGATGATTGGGGTTTCTGTTGCAAACAATTCCCGCAATGTTTCGCCGAAGTTGCTAAAGTTGATGTCTGTGTTGGAAGTGCGATCGATTAAACCGTAAATCTGGGAACCGGGGAAATGTGCGGAGATTTTTTTGGCGATCGGCTGGCTGTTTTGACCTAAGATAACTATTGCGGGAGGAACTCGAACCATTTTAGATTTTAGATTTTAGATTTTATGAGAGTTGCGACGGAAATTAGGAATTGATAATTGATAATTGGTAATGTAGGGGCGGGTTCGCCAAGGTCTGCAATACAACACCCGAAATCTACTAAACCCGCCCCACCCCCACCGAGGATGCTATCTAATATAATATAACCTAATTAAAACAGGCTACAATCAATAAATATTTCGAGGTTTGGCTGTGAAACGCATTGTCTTAATTGCAGGGTTTGAATCTTTTAATGCCGATTTGTACCGGAAAGCTGCCGAGTTGGCTGTTTCTGGGTGTCAGGGATTGGAAGTACGGGTTTTTAGCGATCGCGCCCTCGCAGACGAACCCGACGCTGTAGCGGCTGCCCTCTCGAATGCTGATGTGTTTTTCGGGAGTTTGCTGTTTGATTACGATGCGGTAATGTGGCTGCGGGAAAGGGTGCAACATATCCCTATTCGCCTGGTTTTTGAGTCGGCGTTGGAATTGATGAGTCTTACTCAAATTGGCGCTTTTAAAATTGGCGACAAACCGAAGGGAATGCCGAAGCCTGTTAAGTTTATTCTGGATAAGTTCAGCAATGGGCGAGAAGAAGATAAGCTGGCTGGTTATATCAGTTTTTTGAAGGTTGGGCCGAAGTTATTGAAATACGTGCCAGTGCAAAAAGTGCAGGATTTGCGAAACTGGCTGATTATTTATGGTTACTGGAATGCGGGCGGGGCGGATAATGTTGTCTCGATGTTTTGGATTATTTCCGAAAAGTATTTGGGGCTGAAGGTTGCAGAAATTCCGCCACCTGTGGAAACTCCCAATATGGGTTTGCTGCATCCTGATTATAATGGTTATTTTGAATCGCCTCGGCAATATTTGGATTGGTATCTCGGTAATCAAAGTGCTAGGGGCGGGCAAGATGCCCGTTCCACAAAAGTGGCTAGACATCTTGATAGAAAGGCTTATAAGGGGCAAGATGCCCGTTCCACAAAATTTGAGACTAATTTGTCTGAAAATTTAGACCGGGTTTCTAACGGGCAAGATGCCCGTTCCACAAAATTTGAGACCAATTGGTCTCAAAAATCGGAGGGAGGAAAATCCCCTGTTGTGGGCATCTTGCTTTACCGCAAACACGTTATCACCAAGCAGCCTTATATTCCTCAATTGATTCGCTATTTTGAAGATGCGGGAATTGTGCCTTTGCCGATTTTTATCAATGGCGTTGAAGGCCATGTGGCGGTGCGGGATTGGATGACGACTGCTGATGAAACTGCGCGCCGAAAACAAGGCAATATTGAAACTCTTTCGCTTTCTAAAGATGCTGTGGAAGTTGATGCGATTGTTTCTACTATTGGCTTTCCTTTGGTTGGCGGGCCTGCTGGTTCGATGGAGGGTGGAAGGCAGGTGGAAGTTGCTAAGCGCATTTTAACTGCTAAAAATGTACCTTATTTTGTGTCCGCACCTCTGCTGATTCAGGATATCCATTCTTGGACTCGTCAGGGGATTGGAGGTTTGCAAAGTGTGGTATTGTATGCTTTGCCTGAGTTGGATGGCGCGATCGATCCTGTTCCCCTGGGCGGTTTGGTGGGTGAGGATATTTATCTGGTGCCCGATCGGGCGAAACGCCTGACAAGTAGAATTAACAATTGGGTGAAACTACGTCAAACTCCGCCATCTGAAAGGAAAATTGCGATTATTCTCTACGGGTTTCCTCCCGGTTACGGGGCGGCGGGTACGGCTGCTTTATTAAATGTACCGAAATCGCTGCTAAATTTCCTGCACAAACTTCAAGCGGCAGGTTATACAGTTGGAGAAATTCCGGCTGACGGTGAGGAGTTAATTCGCAGGGTGAAAGAGGCGGATGAAGCTACTTGTGAGGGGCAAGATGCCCGTTCCACAAAAGAGACTGTTAATGTCAAAACTTTAGAAAGATGGCTGGGCTATCTGTTAACAACTCGTATCGAAAAACAGTGGAAATCTCTGACTGGTACTGGGATTAAGACAGAGGGCGACGAGTTCCAAATCGGTGGCGTTCAACTGGGGAATGTTTGGATAGGTTTGCAGCCGCCGCTGGGAATTTCGGGCGATCCGATGCGCTTAATGTTCGATCGCGATTTGACGCCTCACCCTCAATACGCTGCTTTTTACAAGTGGCTGCAAAATGATTTGCAAGCTGATGCTGTGGTTCACTTCGGAATGCACGGCACTGTTGAATGGTTGCCGGGATCTCCTCTGGGAAATACTGGCTATTCTTGGCCGGATATTTTGTTGGGAAGTTTGCCCAATCTTTATATCTATGCTGCCAACAATCCCTCGGAATCGATGTTGGCAAAACGGCGCGGTTACGGTGTTTTGATTTCTCACAATGTGCCGCCCTACGGCCGCGCTGGCTTGTACAAGGAATTAATGGCTTTGCGGGATTTGATTGCGGAATATCGGGAAGATACGGCAAAGAATTATGTGCTGAAAGAGGCTATTTGCAAGAAAGTTTTAGATAGCGGTTTGGAGGCTGATTGTCCGTTTGATGATGCTCGAAAATTGGGGATTGCTTTTAGTTTTGAGAATGTGGGAATGTTCAGTGCTGATGCTTTTAACCGCTATTTGGTGAAGCTTTATGAGTATTTGCAGGTGGTGGAATGTCGCTTGTTTTCTTCTGGTTTGCACGTTCTCGGCGAACCGCCTAATTCTGAGGAAATGACCTCTTATCTTGAGGCTTATTTTGGGGAGAGGTTATCAGAGGAACAGGTGAAAGCAATTGTTTGGCAAACCAACACAGGCAA
>NZ_JAUBUJ010000068.1:0-42439 GCF_036705405.1 Microcoleus sp. B13-B6 | reverse complement strand
GATGCCTGTGCCACAAACCAGCACAGGCAAGATGCCTGTGCCACAAACCAGCACAGGCAAGATGCCTGTGCCACAAACCAGCACAGGCAAGATGCCTGTGCCACAAATCAGCACAGGCAAGATGCCTGTGCCACAAGAGGGGTTGGATGGGGTTTTTGAGGAGGGCTTGCTAGTTAGGGATTTGTTGTTGCAAACGACGGATGAGTTGACTAATCTTTTGCGGGGTTTGAATGGGGAATATATTCTGTCGGCACCGGGTGGGGATTTGTTGCGGGATGGGGCTGGGGTGTTGCCAACTGGTCGGAATATTCACGCTTTAGATCCTTATCGGATGCCTTCTCCTGCTGCTTATGAAAGGGGGCGCGAAATTGCTCGGAAAATTATTGAGAAGCACGTTAAAGAACAGGGTAAATATCCTGAGACTGTGGCGGTGATGTTGTGGGGTTTGGATGCGATTAAAACCCGGGGCGAATCTATTGGAATTCTGCTAGAATTGGTGGGGGCTGAACCTCTTAAAGAAGGTACTGGCCGCATTGTTCGCTATGAATTAAAACCGTTAGCTGATGTCGGTCATCCCCGGATTGATGTGTTGGGAAATCTTTCGGGGATTTTCCGTGATAGCTTTGTGAATATTATTGAATTGTTGGATGATTTGTTCGTGCGGGCGGCGGATGCTGATGAACCGGAATCGGATAATTTTATTCGCAAACACGCTTTAATTTTGCAGGCAAAAGGTGTGCAGAATTATTCGGCAAGGTTGTTTTCTAATCCGGCTGGGGATTTTGGTTCTTTGGTTAACGATAGGGTTGTTGATGGTAGTTGGGAATCGGGGGATGAGTTGGGGAAAACTTGGGAAAGTCGCAATGTTTTTAGTTACGGGAGGAAGGATAAGGGGGAAGCGAGGCCGGAGGTTTTGACTCAGTTGTTGCAAGGGTGCGATCGCATAATTCAAGAAATTGATTCTGTTGAATACGGTTTGACTGATATTCAAGAGTATTATGCGAATACTGGCGGTTTGAAGAAAGCCGCAGAAAAGCAGCGTGGCAAAAAGGTTAACACGAGTTTTGTAGAAAGTTTTTCTCAGGATACAACTCCGCGCAATTTAGAAGATTTGCTGCGCTTGGAATATCGAACTAAGTTGCTAAATCCTAAGTGGGCTAACGCGATGGCAAATCAAGGTTCTGGCGGCGCTTATGAAATTTCGCAGCGGATGACGGCGTTAATTGGTTGGGGCGGAACGGCTGATTTTACTGATAGTTGGGTGTACGATCAGGCTGCTGATACTTATGCTTTGGATGAAGAGATGGCGAAGAAGTTGCGGGAGGCTAATCCTGAAGCTTTTCGCAATATTGTAGGGCGAATGTTGGAGGCTAACGGGCGGGGTTTTTGGCAGCCGGATGCGGATAAGTTGCAGCAGTTGCGCGAGTTGTATGAGTTGACTGATGAGAAAATTGAAGGGGTGACAGTGTAGTTTTTTTACTCTAAATATTTAACTGGTTCCTAGGCTCTGCCTGGGAACCGATACCCAGAGGCTCTGCCTCGCGCTTCCATGAAAATTGGAGGCAGAGCCTCCGGATCTGCGTTACCAGGCTCTGCCTGGTAACGAGCTGGGGGGGTAACAACCAGCCTGAAACCCATACCTTTGTAAGGATTGAGCCAATTCGCTGCTCAAAAAAGATAGGCAGCATAATTGTTACACGCTTGCCTATCTACAAAATAATGATACCAACATTCTACCTCATTCATTTAAAAAAACAACTAAGTTCAGCTCAATTTAAACTGATTGGAATCTTGCTACCCTTGATACAATCAGAAAAACAAGTGAGATTAAAACGGCTCTCGCGGGTAGTTCCCTATCCAATTACAACAGAAAGTCGGCGTAGAAAACTACAAAGGTTTCTCGACTTGCCGAACTTAACTATCTCACTAATTTGGTTCCCATTAATTACTTATTGGTTGATTACTTATTGCCGTGTTGGTCAAACTTTATCAAGATCAATCGACCGCAGTCAATGGGGCCGCCTTAATCTCTTTATGGTTAGCCTGAGCTGGGAGCGAAGAGCAATTCCATTATACTGGTCACTGTTGCAAAAATTGGGAAACACTAGCTTCGAGTCACAGACTACCAATTTACAGCAAGTTTTACCATTATTTTCAAAATATAAAGTCATCGTTTTAGGAGACCGTGAATTTTGTTCTGTCGATTTGGGAAACTGGCTGAGGGAAAAGGGTGTATCTTTTTGTTTAAGACTGAAAAAGAATCATCTTAATCGAAACGTAATATTTAGTTTTGCAACGGTTAGATGAATTAGGAATAGTACCAGGCACCTCTTTATATTTTCAAGGTAAAAGAGTGAGAAAAACTCAGCCTGCTACTGGATTTGATGTTGCTTGTAAGTGGAAAAGAAACTACGGGGGATGGAAAGTGGATGAAGCATGGTTTATTCTCACAGATTTAGGGTCATTGCCGGCAGCCATCAATGCTTATAAGCAGCGGATGGGTATTGAAGAACTGTTCCGAGACTGTAAAACAGGAGGCTACGATCTTGAAGGAACTAGCTTAAAAGGAGACCGACTTATTACCATGATTTTGCTCATGACGCGATCCTACAGTTCGGGAATATTTCAAGGCACGGAAATGAGCAAAAAATGAGGGAGGGGGCTTTAGGTACTAATTTTTATAAATTTCAGTGAAAATACTGAGGTTTGTAGCTGTAGTTGGTGAAACCGAACCTGTTAAAATAATATTACCATCTGGATGAGTTTTCGGTTAAAAAAGTTTGGGTTTTGACTGCGGGCGATCGCGGAATGCTGGGAGATGGTTGTGTAGCGGCTAGAAGTATAAATCGGGGGATTCACCATGAGCAACGATCCTTTTGAAGTCCAGGTGCAACATTTTGTAGCGCTTAAGTCCAAGTATCAAGCAACAAAATATGAAGATTCATCTCCTTGTAGTCTTCTGTATCTCATTCTGCGAAAAGCTGATTTAGAATGTGCAATTACCGACTTCGAGTGGGATTGGTTACTAAACCAAGAGCTTTTGGAAACAATAGAAGCTATCGAGCAAGAGCCAGTACGTAAGGTTGAAGAACGAAGAAAACTAGATGCTAAATTTTCTCAACTCAAGTCTAAGTTCAAAGTAGCCAGACATCGCGATTTACGGCTATCCAGTCCTTTGTATCCTATCCTTTGGAAACTTGACTCAGAAAATCAGCTAACTGACTTAGAAGTTAAATACCTGCAACAACAGGGGCTTACTGAAACAGTTGCTATCGTTGAAGAGATGGCGCGATTTGCTGCACTAAAGGCTAAGTACCAAGCAACTGAATATCCAGATTGTTCACTTGATAGCCCCTTGTATCAAATCCTCAAGCAACTGGATGCACGAGAAATATTAAGTGATGTAGAGGCTAACTGGCTGTTCAACAACCAACTGGTTGATACTCTAGAAATTTTTTGGCAACAAAAAGCTGTACGGGAAGCTGAGTTTGCCCAACTCAAGGATAAGTACAAAGCTAGTGAATACGCAGAAACATCTGTCTGTAGTCCGCTCTATCAAATCCTGAAAAACCTGGATGCAGATATGCAGTTGAGCGAGTCAGAACTTAACTGGCTAGAAGAGTATCAACTTAGCGAAACGCTTAACATTGTTTTGGAGATTGAACAGACACGGCACTTTGCTGAACTGAAAGTTAAGTATAAAGCTAATGAATATGAGGATTCATCACGATCGAGCCATCTTTATAAAGTTCTCAAAAAAATTGATTTAGAAAATCCGCTAGGTGAGCCGGATATTAACTTTCTGAAAAAGCGTAAACTAACTGAGACAATTACTCTGGCGCTTGACAAATATGCTGCTAGTCTCAAGTCCAAAATTCAAGCGGGAGAGCAGTTGAGTGAGGCTGATTTGGATTGGGTGAAACAGAATGGACGTGATGATGTAATTACTTTTGCTATTGAAAACTATGTTGCTAGTCTGAAATCCAAAATCCAATCGGGAGAGCATTTAAGTGAGGCTGATATTGATTGGCTGAAACAGAATGGACGTGAAGACGTAATTACTTTTGCCCAAGAAAAGGAATTTGCTGCTCTCAAGGTCAAGTATCGGATTATAGATCGTGATTTCCCTTTCGATCCGTTTTACGCAATCATGGTCAAATTGGAGAAAGAAGAGCGTCTAGATCCTGTGTTAGTTGTTCAGTTAATACAACAGGGACTTTTAGCTAGTCATGGAAAGATTGCTATGGCTTACCACAGGCTGGAAGCGCTTTTCTACGATCGGGAATATGAGCGCACTGGAAATAAATGGAACTTGCCCAACGCCAGCAGTCATTGGCGCAAGGCAGATGAACCGGAAAGTGCATTGAAGGTGACAGAAAATCTGGACTTCGACCAAATCAAAGAAAATAAGCTCAAGTCAGCTTTGCTAACAACGAGGGGCGGTGCTTTCCGAGATATTGATAAATTAGATGATGCACAAAAGTGCGCGCTAAAAGCTATTGAGTATCAGCCTCAGAGTCATCATCCTTACACTTTGATGGGAGCTATTTGTTATGAGCGGGGTCAATATTCACAGGGCGATGATTGGTTTAACAAGGCAATTAAACGCGGTGCTGAATCAGAAGATATAGATTCCGAACTCAAGCAGGTTGTCAAAAATGCTAAAGATGAGAAGCGTCGGGAAGTTGTGGAATATCTGCTGAAAAAAAATCCGCAGCGGTATGCTTGGGCTAAGTTTTATCGGAAGCGCCAAGGCGGTGAGGATGCACAGCGCAAGAATTCCTAGCGCGGGTATGGAGTCGAGTTTTTGGCCGATTCGACTCTTTAACCAAGACAGTCCTACTTCGAGCAGGGTAAGCTTTTCAAGTTAATCGCCGCGCCTCACCCACGCTGCAAAAAGTTCGATCGCGCGATCGACCCAACCTACAATTACAATAGTCACGGTAAAGCTTACAAATAAATGGCATTAGAACTAATTCAGGCTGTCGAACAAGCAGATTCTTCCGAAGGCTTGTTAAACGCAGTCAAAGCACTGGCGGCAGCTTCCTCAAAACAAGCAATTCCTACCTTAATTACAGTGCTCGGTTACAACAACCCAGGCGCCGCTGTTGCCGCCGTTGACGGGCTGATTCAACTCGGAGAAGCTGCGGTGCTGCCGCTTCTAGAACAGCTTGACGGCTACAATTACGGGGCGAGAGCTTGGGCTGTTCGGGCTTTGGCGGGAATTGGCGACCCCAGGGGTTTGGAGATTTTGCTCGATGCAGCGGCGAATGACTTTGCTTTGAGCGTGCGGCGGGCGGCGGTTAGGGGTTTGGGGACGATTTGCTGGGAATTGATGCCGGCAGAACAAATTGCAGATGCTCAACTTCGCGCTGTGAAAACGCTACTGCAAGCGTCCCGAGATCCAGAATGGGTGGTGCGCTACGCAGCAGCGGGGGGTTTGCAAGCTTTGGCGGGTGCTGCGACTGTTAAACCGGATTGGTTAGCGGAAGTTTCGGCCAGACTTGAGGAAATCACCCAAAGCGATGAAACTACTTCAGTTAAGGCTCGGGCTTTGCTTGCTAAGAAAATATTGTCACTTGGCTAGGGTTTGGGCGATCGTCTCTTCCAAGTCCCCTTGAGTGAGAGTCGTTAATATAAAGACTTCTTGTACGGTTTTGCCCTGTCTGGCGATGATTTTAAATCCCCCGCGGATGGGTACTGACACTCTTAATGTCATGCGGGGGATGTGTCCTTTAACTTTGTTGATGACCCCAGGTGTGACTGTTTGAATGCCCATTTTTAGGGTGAGGCGCTCTAAAATTGGTATCAAACCGGGAAGGTGGGTAGAGTGATTCCAAACAAGGCGGCCTTTGGGTTGTGCGTTCATAAATATTTAACCAAATTCAACATACCCAGTCTAAGCCACCCCTGGGGGGAACCAATTTGAAATTCCCTCAACTTATGTATCCATAACGTTACTGTGCGTGTCATTGCGAGCAAACCGAGGCAATCTCAAACCGAGATTTTTGATTGCTGGCGCGCAAGCTGAGATTTGATGGCACAGAATTGTCCTGTACTTTTTGATGTTGTGGGTTGCTAACTGTCGGTTTTTCTAGTTGAGTGGCGATCGCCGCGAGCATTTCTGCTAGGCTGCAAGGTTTCTGGAGATAGCCGTCTGCTTTGAGTTCCAGGGCTTTTTCCATTTCGGAGGCTGTCATAAAAATAAACGGAATGCTGGCAGTTGCAGGGTGCGATCGCACGGCTGCGAATACTTCAAAACCGTTTAGTTCCGGCATCATGACATCAGACAAAATTAAATCGGGAATTTGGGCAGCTAACTGGATACCAACTTTTCCATTTTCAGCGCCTACAGCTTCAAAACCGCGCGATGCCAGAAGTTCTAATACGGTTTCTCGAATTAAGTTATTGTCTTCAATTACTAATATTTTGGTCATTGTTGTTACTTTTATGTTGGTTTTATTTTTACTTGTATGTTAAATTTATACCACCCGTATTTTCATAAATTCAAGTGGGCTATTGCAGCGACCCAGTTTTCGCAGCGCCCAAGCGATCGCGCTTCATCAAAATCTTTCATAAATCACTAAAACAGATTAAGAAAAATATCATGAAATTTATCAGCCCTAAAACAGACTTTGCCTTCAAAAAAATCTTTGGTTCCACCGACAGCCAAGACATCCTCATCAGCTTCTTAAATGCTCTAATTTACGCCGGTGAGCCAATCATCCAAGACTGGCAAATTATTGACCCTTACTCGGCTGCTACCGTTAGCGGACTCAAAGATAGTTATTTGGATGTCAAAGCTCGAATTACCGGCAACAAGACGGTAATTATTGAAATGCAAGTTCTGAATGTAGCCGCTTTTGAAAAACGAGTCATCTACAACTTAGCCAAAACCTATGCCAACCAACTCAAAATTAGAGAAGGTTATCCGAGATTAAAACCAGTAATTGCTTTGACGATTACCGATTTTGAAATGTTTAAAGAACAACCTGATGTTATTTCTCATTTCGTTTTCAAAGAAAAAGAGAAACTATTTGATTATCCCCATCTCCAAGTAGAAATGTTTTTTGTCGAGTTGCCGAAGTTCAAAAAAGAGTTAGATGAACTCACAAGTTTGACTGATAAATGGATTTATTTTATGAAGCACACTCCCGATCTAGAAACAATCCCAGCCACAATGGAAACAGTTCCAGAACTAGAAAAAGCTTTTCAAATTGCCAATGAAGCTAACTTAAGCTTGAAAGAGTTCCAGGATATGGAAGCCCAAGAAGCGGCGATCGAAGAACAGCGGGGAATAGTTTCTAGAGGTATAGAAGAAGGTTTGGAGCGAGCTAGGGCTCAATTGATGCAAGAAGGCCGTCAAGCAGGGATGCAAGAAGGCCGTCAAGCAGGGATGCAAGAAGGGATTAGAGCAGGTCAAAGAGCATTAATTTTGCGTCTGCTGGAGCGACGAGTAGGAGCCGTAAATCCCGATGTAGTTTCGCGGATTGGGGAATTATCGGTTGAGCAATTAGAGAGTTTGGTAGAGGAGGTAGTCGGATTTTCTAGTTTATCCGATTTAATGGTTTGGTTGGATAGAGCAGAATAAGAGAGAGAGCGATCGCTGTGAGGTTTTTTTAGGTCGATCTACTTATAAACAGCGATATTCACAAATTTCGGGCGATCGGGTAAAATATAACTTAGTGTATCGCTATTAAGTGAGGAAAAAGATATGTCAGAATTTCTCGACTTTCTCCGACATCAGTTTGCCTACGTTGCCATTGGCGAATTTAAACCAGGAAAATTTGAAGCTGCAGAACAACTTTTTGAAAAAGCCGTTGCAACTTATGCCACAGGTTTTAAGGGAGCATACCTGCTGCAATTGCCCAATACAGACAAAGGTATTGCCATCATTTTTTGGGAAAGTGTAGAAGATATGGCAGCCAATCAAAGCGAAGCTTATCAGGAAATATTGAAGCAGATGGCGCCTTTGTTTGCGAAAATACCAGACACTGATGTTTATGAAATAGTCAGTGAAATTCAGCCCAAGGGTGAATAATTAAAAATCATGCAACCGGCGCGTCATTCCCATTCCCATCGGCGTCTTTCGCCCGACTCCGCTGTAAAGCGCAAAATCTGCTAAAGTGTTAATTTGCTTGATAGTAGCAGGAGCTATATCTCCCATAATTCGGTAACTAATATCGCCGACGCAGCCAATAAATTTACTGCGAGAATCCGTACTAACTTCTGTTCTGATATCGAAGAAACTGGGAAAAATAGCTTCTGTGAAAGTAGGTTCGATCGCAATCCGGCTGTACTTGTTCCAGCGATTCGCTAAACTGCCGAAAATACTTTCACGAGTGGGCATAGCACTATCATATACACCTTGCCGAAAATTAGTAGGAGTGCAAAAACTAAAAGCAATTTGGCGCTCAGTTTCCGAAGCTTTATCGAACAATTCGGCGTAAGTACAAAAGTTTACCCAAGGCTGGTTTGATTGCGGTTCGCTCAAAATATTAGTAATGTATATATTTGTCGGGCCGAGATGCCAAGGGCGAGCGAAATTAAGTTGCTGCCAAAGTTGAGTTAGGCGATCGAACAAACTGTCATCCAGCAGAGAAATTCGCCACCAAATCGGCGTATTTTCCTGAATTGCTTGCTTGTGTTCCCACTGTACAGCCGGAGATATTGTGCGGGAAGCCGGAGGCAAAACTCTCTTTTGTGGCTGGGGCGTACTGCTTTTGTAAGCCTCTTTTCTGCTTACTTGAAAAGGGCTTAAAGTGAAAGCTTTTTCATGAGATTGGTCGTGCAGGTACGCGCTCAAATCGCTGTCTACAGCACCCACAAGGTTCAAAAATAAAGCGTGGAGATGCCGTCCCGTTAAAAACTGAGATGGAATTGGTGCAACTGGCTGCAGGTTTAAAACAAGGCTGTGGGGCATTTTTAAATTATATACTGTGTCTGTATCGCCTTTCTCAGTAACATGAGGTGCTCTGGCGGGCATAGGGCATAGGGCATAGGGCATAGGGCATAGGGCATAGGGCATAGGACTCACCCCATACCTCACCACGCTTGAGAACTGCTATATATATGTTCAGCTATAGCAATCCTAAATGATTCGTGTAATTCTTGTAGGGGCAATCCGACCCCTACTCCCCGTGGTTGCCCCGATAGATAGGGGGTAGGCACGGGGAGTAGGGGTAGCACTACCCCTACATATTTTTACAAATGATTTAGGATTGCTATAGTATTAATATTACAGCTAAGTTGCAACGCCAGATTAAGGAATTTTAATCACGTAAGGTGCACAGTGTGCACCCTACGTTTAGGGGAATTTGTGCGTAAGGTGCACGCTAGGTTTAGGTGGTGATATTGAGTGCGGTAAATTTTTAGGCGATCGAGATTTCGGGCGACAAATAAACATCTTGAATGGCGTGGAACAATTTTACGCCTTCTTCAAAGGGACGCTGAAAAGTTTTGCGGCCGGAAATTAAGCCGCATCCCCCAGCGCGCTTGTTGATTACCGCCGTGCGAATTGCTTCTGCAAAATCGCTTTTCCCGGAAGCACCGCCGGAGTTAATTAAACCCATCCTTCCCGCATAACAGTTGAGCAATTGATAGCGAGTTAGATCGATCGGGTGATCCGTTGTTAGATCCGAATAAACGCGCTTGTCGGTTTTGCCGTAACTGTGCTCGCTAGCTTTAGCAACTGCTGCATAGCCGTTGTTGCATTCGGGCAATTTTTGCTTGATAATATCAGCTTGAATTGTCACTCCCAAGTGATTTGCTTGCCCGGTTAAATCTGCCGCAATGTGATAATCTTGGTCTTGTTTAAAGATATCGTTGCGGAGGTAGCACCACAGAATAGTCGCCATTCCGTATTCGTGAGCCTGTGCAAAAGCTTGACTAACTTCTTGGATTTGCCGCGTCGATTCCGGGGAACCAAAATAAATTGTTGCTCCGACTGCTGTTGCTCCCAAATTCCAAGCTTGTTCTACAGAAGCAAACATTATTTGGTCGTATTGATTGGGATAAGTCAGCAACTCGTTGTGATTGAGCTTGACAATAAAAGGGATTTTGTGCGCGTACTTGCGAGATACGCTTCCCAAAACTCCCAGCGTTGTCGCGACAGCATTGCAGCCTGCAGAGATTGCTAGTTTGATGATGTTTTCGCTGTCAAAATAAATGGGATTTGGTGCAAAAGAAGCGGCCGCCGAGTGTTCGATTCCTTGGTCTACTGGCAGGATGGATAAATAGCCGGTATTCGCCAAGCGTCCGCTAGAATAGAGTTGCTGAAGCGATCGCAAAACTTGAGGAGATCGATCGGTTTGAGCAAAAATGCGATCGACCCAATCCGGGCCCGGCAGGTGCAAAAAATCTTTAGAAACTTTTGCTTCATGGGTGAGCAAGTCTTCGGCTTCGTCGCCCAGCCAAGACTCGATGGAATTGGGAACTGATAGTGTAGCTGTCATAAAAAATCTCAGTAAGTGCGAAACTCAGTGGCTTTAGCCCTGAGAGGACAATGACACTTCGGCTACGCGAGCGTGGATCACACAAGCGGTTTCAACCGCATTGAATCTTTCTTTACCCATTACCGCCTTGGAGTTGTTCAATTTGGTGTACTTTTGTAATGCACTTTCGCGCTTGACAATTACCATCTCAAACTTCCCAACCCTGTACGCATAATGGTTCGCTCAATTGAGCCTCCCTTTCGGGGTAATGTTAGCTTGTCGGTCAATGTTTTAAGAGCTTTTTCGACCTGCAACACTGTTTCAGTGACTTTAAAACTGTTTAATTGCAGATGACAGAGCAAGGAACTAGCTACGCATTCCGGGGTGTCGTGACTCAAAAAACGTAGTCAATTAAGACTTAGGCTGGTCAGTACAGCTTGCAAGAATTTCTCTTACAAGCTCAATCCCTTTAGGGTTGAGTTACTGACGCAGATTTCCCTCTCAATTTCAATTGCAGGCTGATGATTGCAGACATTAGCCTTGGTGATATTGTAACGAAAAAATCATATTTTCCATCCCCTCAACGATAGACCCAGTTTTTAACAAGTTAGCGACAACAGCAGCTAGGACGCGCTACTCTATAATAAGCTGGCAGTTCAGCCGGATCGGCGCTGCCAGCGATCGCCGCTCGACTCACAACTTTGCCATCACAATGTCAAATACTTACTTCGATTCTGAAAACGCTCACAAATCCTTCGAGATGCCCGGTGCCAGGCCGCATTACAATCCCGATCGCCCTGGTCAAGTAGAACACATTTTCCTCGACTTAGTGCTGAATATTCCCAAACAAAGCTTTCGCGGCACTTGCAGCATCCGCATCAATCCCGTCCGCAGCGGCATTGACAAATTAACCTTAGATGCGGTCAACTTGAACATTGAATCGGTAAAAGTTGGCGAAACCGAGCAAAATTTCGACAGCGACGGCGAAGTGCTGCAAATTCAACTGCACGAACCAACAGAAGCTTACCAACCAATTACTATTGCGATCGAATACTCGGTCGAAAAACCCCAACGCGGCCTTTATTTCGTCGGCCCGGACAAAAACTATCCAGACAAACCAACACAAGTTTGGACTCAAGGCGAAGACGAAGATTCCCGCTTCTGGTTTCCCTGTTTCGACTATCCCGGACAGTTGGCAACTTCGGAAATTCGAGTGCGAGTTCCCAGGCAACTTTTTGCCATCTCCAACGGTGAATTAATTAGCACAAAAAACGACGGCGACGAGAAAATTTATCACTGGTCGCAAACCCAGGTACACCCGACGTACTTAATGACCTTAGCAGTCGGAGATTTCGCCGAAATTAAAGACGAATGGAACGGCAAACCAGTTAATTATTACGTGGAAAGAAGCCGCGAAGCAGACGCTAAGCGCAGCATGGGCAAAACGCCTCAAATGATTGAATTCTTCTCGGAAGCATTTGGCTATCCTTACCCTTTTCCCAAATACGCTCAAGTCTGCGTCGATGATTTCATCTTCGGCGGTATGGAAAATACTTCGACAACTTTGCTAACAGATAGGTGCTTGCTAGACGAACGCGCCGCCCTCGACAATCGAGGTACTGAAAGCTTAGTCGCCCACGAATTGGCTCACCAATGGTTCGGTGATTTAGTAGTAATTAAACATTGGTCTCACGCTTGGCTGAAAGAAGGCATGGCTTCTTATTCCGAGGTGCTGTGGACTGATAAAGAATATGGCAAAGAAGACGCGGCTTACTATATGTTAAATGAAGCCCGCAGTTATTTAGCAGAAGACAGTTCCCGCTACCGCCGCCCGATGGTTACTCACGTTTACCGCGAAGCCATTGAATTGTACGATCGCCATTTGTACGAAAAAGGTGCTTGCGTCTATCACATGATTCGCGCCGAGTTGGGCGACGAATTATTTTACAAAGCAATTCACACTTTTGTGCGGGATAACGCTCACAAAACTGTAGAAACGATCGATTTGCTCAGGGCGATAGAAAAGGCTACCGGTCGCAATCTCATGTTTTTGTTTGACCAGTACGTTTATCGTGGCGGTCATCCAGATTATAAGGTTGCTTATTCCTGGGATGGTGACAGCAAATTAGCAAAAGTTACTGTCACTCAAACTCAGGTGAAAGATAGCAAAAATGGCAACGGCAACAGCAAAGATGTCTTTGACCTAAAAATTCCGATCGGCTTCGGTTACAAGCCAGAAAAAGAAGCAAACGATGACAGTTGGGCACGTTCAACCCCGAACCTAAAAACTTTCACAGTCCGAGTGCATGAGCGCGAGCAAAGCTTCTATTTCCCTCTCGAAGAGAAGCCTGCATTTATCAGTTTTGATGTCGGCAATAAATACTTAAAGACTGTTGTTTTAGAGTATGGAATTGCGGAACTAAAAGCTCAGTTGCAGTTCGATCCAGACCCGGTTTCGCGGATTTACGCTGCCCAAGCTGTGGCGAAGAAGGGAGGGCTGGAAGCGGTGAAAACGCTGTCAGAAGTTCTCAAGAAAGAGCCGTTCTGGGCAGTACGGGCAGAAGTTGCCGGTCAGTTAGTTGAAATTAAACTCGACCAAGTTTTTGAAGGTTTAGTAAGTGGTTTAAAAGATAAAGATGCTCGTGTTCGTCGCGCTGTGGTGAATGCGCTGGGTAAAATCCAAACTCACGAAACTTATAAAGCGCTGAGATCGATCGTCGAAAAAGGCGACGACAGCTATTATGTAGAAGCCGCCGCAGCGAGTGCTATGGGCTCAATTGCAGCGGCTAACCCCGACGAAAAACCGACCGACGAACAGGTACTGAAAGAGTTAAAATTGGTGCTCAAAGAGCGTCAGGGGTGGAATGAGGTAGTGCGATCGGGTGCGATCTCCGGTTTGGCGCAGATGAAAACTTCGGAAGATGCGCTGAATTTAATATTGAAATACACAGCCGCCGGTACTCCGCAAGCTTTGCGCTTGGCTGCAATTCGAGCTTTGGGTACAATTTCGAGTGGTCAAACCAAGGTCAATTTAGAACGGATTTTGCAGCGATTGGCAGAATTATCTAAAGAGACGTTTTTCTTGACTCAAGTCTCTGTAGTAGCGGGATTAGGACAAATGCAAACTCGCAAAGCCATTCGCATTTTGCGTTCTTTAGCTGACCAAACTCCCGATGGTCGCGTTCGCCGCATGGCTGATGAAGCTGTGCAGAGAGTGCAGAAAAATGCTGGTTCTGATGCAGCGGTAAAGCAGTTGCGGGAGGAATTAGACCAGGTGAAAAAGGAGAATCAAGATTTGAGGAGTCGGATGGAGAATTTGGAGGCTAAGGCGAAGAAAGATTAGGTGTAAAACCCCATACTGGCGCAGATAAAGGCAGATATTGGCGATCGGCTTTTATCTGCTTGTCGGTAGAGGATTTCGCGCAGTTATTATAATAATATTATTGTTCAGTGGGAGTGCAGGGGAATTTCCTATTTTCCACAGAGGGGAAAAACCAAATATCTTTATTCTCCACTTTGTTGTCTCAACAGGGGAATTATCTAGAAGGTGGATGCAATTTTTATTTTTGAGTTGTCAACTGTTGATGAAGTTGCAGTAGCTTTTTCACCCTGAAATATTGCAGAAATTATGAGTATAAGAACCGCTGTATTGATAGAGCAATCGGGGGTAATTCCCTATCGCATTCAAGACGGACAAATTGAAGTAATGCTGATTACTTCTTCGGCTAGCAAGCGCTGGGTGATTCCCAAAGGATTAATTGAACCTGACATGACTCCCCAAGATTCCGCCGCCAAGGAAGCTTGGGAAGAAGCAGGTTTGTTGGGTAAAGTGTTCCCGGATTTGCTAGGAACTTACGAGTATCAAAAGTCCGGCTGTACTTGGCTGGTAGGAGTATTTTTAATGGAAGTGCAAGCAGTTCTGGAAATTTGGCCCGAAGCTACCAAGAGAAAGCGGCAGTGGGTAAGTATTCCTAAAGCAATTAAGCGGGTTAATGAACCGGAACTCAAACTCATTTTAGCCGATTTGCCTAATAGGTTCTGGTGAACAATACCCAGATATCCGACTTATTCACAAAGTCGGGTATCTAAGACTTCTCGACAAGCTGGAATCGGAAGTGCAGTCAAAGTTCAGCAATGTTAAGATTAAAATGTGCGCGATTCCAGGAGTCACTTACCAGGATTTAAGTCGCCAGACAAGATTCCGCTATACGTTTCTCAAGTGGCTTGGCTCATAAGACCCGATCGCGATCGAGTTCAAAAGGAGAGAAACTCATGTTTGACTACAAACTTGTTGGCAGTAAACTCCATGAAGTCATTAACTCATAATTTATGTTATAATTTAATTCTAGCTTCGTTTACCATAATAAATTGCCTTGGATTATAACTTTGATTGGAATCCAGCCAAAGAAAAGCAAAATATTCGCAAGCATCAATTAAATTTTCGTTTGGCATCAACTGTTTTCCGCGATCGTTCTCAATTAACAATATATGATGAAGAACACAGTCAATCGATTTTAGATTTTAGATTTTAGATTTTAGAGGCGACCCCACGGATAAATGCGGGGGCTTGAGGATTTTCGATTTTAGATTTTGGATTGATTCCACGGATAAATCACGTGGCGGGTACCACCTTTGAAATTCGTGGTCAAGATGAAGATAGATGGATTACCATAGGCTTAGATGAAACAGGAACTTTAAGGGTTGTCATCCATACCTTTGAACAAACCGATCGCACCTCCTGTATAATTCGGATAATTTCAGCCCGCAAAGCTAATTTGACTGAAACCCAAGCTTATCAAGAGAGGAAATTATGAAATCAGAGTATGACTTTTCTTCATCAGAGCAAGGCAAGTTTTACCATCCTGATGCTACGTTTCATTATCCCATTTATCTCGAACCAGATGTCGAGGAATTTGTGACTAAAATTGCTGAGCATAAAAAGATTGAGGTTCAAGTTTTGGTCAATGAATGGCTGAGAAATAACATTAAACTAATTCAAAGTATTGAGTAGGTGAGAAACCCGGTTCCTTTTCTCAAGTGGCTTGGCTCATAATGCCCGATCGCTATCGCTCCCAGAAGGAGATAGGATCATGTTTGACTATAAACTTGTAGAAAGTAAACTCCATGAAGTCAATCGATTTTAGATTTTAGATTTTAGATCTTAGAATTGAAGACTTGACCCCACGGATAAATACGTTCGGCAAGTTTCATCGGATACAGGTTTTTTATTTCCCAGGTCCTGAGTCTGCGAAGGAATGAATGCGGGGGCTTGTACCCTAGATGCTTTCGGTCATTAACATCGTGAAACCACAACTGTCAGACACTCAAATAGAATTTATGGTTTCAAATATTCAGGCGGGCGAGTGGAATCTGGCGTTAGAGACTTTGTGCGATATTCTCATTGAAGAAGAAATTCCCATAAATTTAAAGGTTTATGAACTTTGGCAAGAAGTGGGCAATATCTTGAACATGGAACGGGAAACTTGGGAGATGTTAAAAGTCCACGTAACTCTTTGAGAATAGAATATGTAGATGCGATCGCTGCAAATCCCAGAGAAATTGCAGCAACAAGTCCATAAGCCTGAATACAGATTAAGCGTTAGCTGAGAGGAAAGGAATACTTTCGGCTAAGTTATCCTTAACTTCTATTCCCTGTTTTCTCGCCCAAAACTGGCTTAAAAAGTGAATTTGCCGCAAGCCGACAACTAAATTTAAACCGGGTACAAAAATCCACCAAACTGTTAGCGGTTCTTTGATTCCTTCTTGGCGGTACAATTCGTTAACTGTGTTGTAAAGTTTGAACTGCACGATGTAAATCCAAGCAATACCCAGCAAGGAAAACCAACCAAACCATCCGGGAACGTCAGGGTCGAATATTCGCAAAGCTTGGGGGACGGCTACTCCTAAAACAAAAGGAAGCAAGCAAAGAGTTCCCGACCAACCGCTGCCGTTATAGCGACGCAATTCTTCTTGAATAATCCATTTGTACCATCCGTAATATAGCAGCAAGCTGACTGCCGACAGCAAAATTAGTCGCCACAAAGAGCGGGGTTTACCTAAAGGTTTGTCGGACATATTTAGATGTAAGATATGAATTGCTATCTTGATTATATTAACATTTGTTAATTATTGCAAAATCATTTCTCGAATCGATCGCGCTGTTGCAGGGGCCAGCAGAACACCGTTGCGATAGTGGCCGCTGGCGATGAGAACGCGATCGTTACCGGGAAGCGTCTCAATAATGGGGGCCGGCCGCCCTTCCGGCCGCGGGCGCAATCCTGACCATTTCCTGATGATTGAGGCGAATGCTAAGCCCGGATAAAGGGATGTCGCCCTCGCCATCACTTGCGCCAACATATCAGCATTCGCCTGAATTTCCCCGCCATTTTCGGAAAACTCCACCGTCGCCCCCACCCAAAATTCCTGATTTCCCACAGGGACAATGTGAACGTCATCGCAAGTAATTACCGGGCTAAAATCTGGGTTTCCTACAGGATTGGGCGTCAGCAAATGCAGCGCTTGTCCCAACACCGGGCGAATGTCAACCAACTGATTTAACGATGCAGTCACAGCAGCAGAACCCAAACCAGCCGCCACAATTAGTCGATCGAAATTTTCAGCAACAGGCAAGATGCCTGTTCCACAAGACTTATTGACAGCAATGGAAGATGCGAGTTGAATCTCAGACACCTGAGAATCCAACTCAGTAATGCCTTGAACTTCCACTCCAAACTCAAAATTAACTCCTTTGAGTTTAGCAGCCTCAACCAAAGCCAAAGTTAGCGCCGTCGGATCGACTTGTCGGTCTTGAGGCGAATAAATCGCAGCAATAATCTTATCATTTAAATAGAGATGAGGGCAGCGACATCGCACTCGTTCCCGATCCCAAAGTTCCAATTGCCAACCTTGAGATTGGCGAGTTGCTATCAACTTTTCCCACTTACTTAAATCCTCTCCCTCCGAACAAAGCATTAAAATTCCCTGTTTGTTAAAAGGAATTTTTCGCCCTGTAACTGCTTCCAATTCAGGAATCAAAGTTTCGTAGCGCTGAAGGCTGGTTTCCCTCAACTGCCAATTTCTGCCTTTAGTTTTGTGGCTGATAACTCCCATCAAAACACCGAGTGCAGCGCCAGTCGAACCTTGTGCCGGCGGCTGTTTGTCGAACACAGTAACTTTCAGTTCGGGAAATTGACTTAGTTCAAAGGCGATCGAAGCCCCAACAATACCGCAACCAATAATTGCAACACGAACCATTCAATTTTAGATTTTAGATTTTAGATTTTAGATTAACTGCTTCCTAGGTTTTGTCCATATAAACCTTTTTCGGACGGGCAAGATGCCCGCCCCACAAGAAAACTAATTCTTTCTTTGTGGAACAGGCATCTTGCCTGTTTTTGACAATGATACGCCCCACAAGAAAACTGATTCTTTCTTTGTGGAACAGGCATCTTGCCTGTTCTTGACAATGATACGCCCCACAAGAAAACTGATTCTTTCTTTGTGGAACAGGCATCTTGCCTGTTCTGGATGCCAGATGTGAGTTAAGGCTAGTTAAGCTTTAGGAATTAGCTGCAAGAAGGTATCGAAATCATTGACAGCTTTTTGATAGCTGGCCGTGACTTTTGCATAGTCAAGCTCTTTAGCAGCAAGGTCAATGTTAACCAAATCGGTAAACAAACTCTTAGTTAAATCAACAGCTTGCTGTTGAGAACTAGGCAACAAACTCCCAGAGACGGTTTTCATTACATTCCGCAAGTCGCCTAGAGGCCCGTGAATGTAAGTTCTGGTATCAACCCAATTCCGTTTTTGAATTAGGGTTCCCAGTTTATCCATGCGCGATCGCAACTCTGTCAGGGTAGGAACATAACGCTGAATTTGCTGGATCTGGGCTGCTGTGTAAGTCGTTGGAACTTTTGCTTCGACACTACTGCAACTAACCAGAAATGCCATCAAAAACGCCATCATCAAGGCAAAAATTGAACGGGGACGAGTCATGTCGATTTTAGATTTTAGATTTTAGATTTTAGATTGCTCGTTGCGAGCGGGCACAGGGCGGGTACGGGGTTGCTCGTGTTCGTTCCAAGGCTCTGCCAGGGAATGCAGCTCGGCGATGAGCTGGTTCACTGACCTAGCACCGAGAGTTATGTACAAAATATTATTTTACCTCCTGGCGGCGCAGAAAAGTTATCACAGCATCGCCAACTTTTTCTGACCAATGTTCTTGAGGATAATGCCCCGCTTGTTCCAGTGTGACTAACTCTGCATTTTGCAGGGAACCGACTAGCTTTTTAGCAGGTTCAACACTCAGCCAAGGGTCTGTCAAACCCCAGACAAATAAAGTTGGTCGAGTCCATGCTTTCAAGCCGGATTCAATTTCGGCCATTGACTGCGGCAATTGAATATTGCGGACTGTATTCATCAGCGATCGACCTGCATCCGAACTCTTCAAAAACGGGCGACGGTAAACATCTAAATCCTTGTCTGATATTGTCTGGCCGCTGCCACCTTCGAGAGTTCTGTCAACCAAAAGCGGGTCTTGCGTCATCATATCGCCAATAAAAGGCAGCCCCAACTGCTGCATTTTCCAAGGCAATTTTATATCTGCTGAAACTGGTGTATTGATGACAGCTAAACGCTCAATTTTATCTGGATTCCGCAAAGCGTATTGAATACCGGCTGAAGCTAAAAATCCTTGGACAACGAGGTAAAATCGGTCTAATTCTAGAGCTTGAATAAAGCCAGCGAGGGCGTCAACAAAAGCATCGGGAGTGTAGGCAAAGTCGCGCTTGTCTGGTTTTGTCGATCGCCCGTAACCCACCCAATCTGGGGCGATCGATCTAAATCCCTGGGCCGCCAAATCCGGCATCATTACAGTCCAGGTAAAACTCTGGGACGGCAAACCGTGCAGCAGCAGTACGGGCGGTTTACCAGTTTCGTTAACTGGATTTGTTTCCCGATAAAACCATTGCAGCGGGCCTACTTCAACTATTTTCTCATCAATTGACATTATTTTACTGGTTATTTATCAAACAATAAGGCGGGGATTACCCGCCCTACTTACCTAATAGTTGGGTGTACACAGAGTACCTTATACCAATTTTTTATGAGGCCCCGTAGAATCCGATCCCCCCTAGCCAAGAGGGCGGGCACGGGGAGTAGGGGTCGCACCGCCCCTACAAAGGGGGGGACAAGATTCTTCTCAAAGTCAACCCCTACTCCCCAACAACCAGGGGGATTTAGGGGGATCGAGATATGTGCAACTTCACATTAAATTGGTATTACCCAACTAATTACAGCCGCGCTTAGAAATTCATTTCAGCAGCTTGAACTTTTTCGACCTGTTTCTTCTTGAGAACCAGCATAATTTGAGCCAGCATGGTCAAAGCCACGAAAGCCATCAATCCTTTAACGCGATCGGCACTTTGCAGCACAATCTCCACGTCTTTTTGACCGAAGCCGCCCACATTAGGATTATTCGTCAAAAGTTCGCCTGCTGCAACTGTTTGTCCTTCGGTAACAATCAGTTCTGGGCCTGCGGGAATCGTATCAACAACGGCTGCACCTTCGGCAGGTTGAATTGTCACTTGATAACCGCCATCTTCAGGTTGAGCAATCTTAGAAATGGTGCCAGCTACCGAAGCATTGTAAACAGTATTATTGCTCTTTTCGCCAGTAGGATAAACCTGACCGCGACCGCGGTTGCCTCCGACATAAATTTGGTATTTGCCGTAGTGAACCGACTTGTCAGTTTCCGGATTCGGCGACAAAACTGGGAATACCAATTCTTTGTACTGTTCTCCCGGCACCGGGCCCACTAAAAGAATATTTTCTTGGGTTTCGCTGTAAGGTTGGAAGTAAAGATCGCCGACTTTTTCCTTCATTTCTTCGGGAATTCTGTCAGCGGGAGCAATCTTGAAACCTTCGGGCAACATCACAACTGCGCCGATATTCAAGCCACCTTTGCTGCCGTCGCCGACAACTTGTTGCACGCTAGTATCGTAGGGAATCTTGACAATAGCTTCAAACACTGTGTCAGGCAAAACAGATTGCGGCACTTCCACTTCAGTCACTTTTGCACCGAGGTGACAGTTAGCGCAAACAATGCGGCCTGTTGCTTCGCGGGGAGTAGCGGGTGCTGTTTGCTGAGCCCAGAAAGGGTAAGCAAATGCTGCTTGGGGAAGTGCGATGTCGCTGGTGAGGAAAAATCCTGCTGCGGCGATCGCAATTAAGGCAGTTTTCGCGATCGTCCTGGCACTGCGGCGAAATATCGCAGATAAATTAGTTTGTGGCATTAGAGTATTCAATCTCAAAGGTCAGACAATTTTGGATTTTGGATTTTGGATTTTGGATTTTGGATTTTGGATTTTGGATTATTAGACTGGTTTAGGGATGCACTTATCTGTGGTTTTCACCATTCACCCCCTATCTAAAATCTCAAATCTAAAATCCAAAATAGTTTAAGACCACCAAGGTGCTTCGCCGGTGCGGAAATCAGTTTCTGTCCAAGTTGTAAAAGCGATCTTGTCATCTGCGACAGTGGCGTGGGCCAGGGCCAGAGACAAAGGCGCGGGGCCGCGCACCACTTTGCCCTCATTGTTGTATTGAGAACCGTGGCAAGGACAGATAAACTTGTTTTCGCTAACATTCCAAGGCACGACGCAACCCAAGTGAGTGCAGACTGCATTGATGCCGTAGTCGGCGATAGATAAGTCTTCTTTCACCACAACATAGGTGGGGTCGCCTTTGAGACCTTGGGCTAAGCTGCGATCGCCCGCAGGGTGCGAAGCCAAATATTCGCTAACGATGATGTCGTTACCCAAAGCATCTTTAGCTGTGACTCCGCCGCCAACTGCCCCACTCGACGGAGGAACAAAATATTGGACAACGGGATAGAGTGCGCCCAGTGCCACACCTGTGACTGTACCGAACGTCAGCAAATTCATAAATTGGCGACGCCCCATATCGGGAACATCGGGATTTCCAGCAGAAGATTGAGCCATGACCTGCCTTTACGGTTTTAAGTTACGTTTGTTTGTTAGCTGTTAGCGAACCTGTACGTGCAGAGGAAGGAGGATAATTGCCGTTAATCTGCTCGCACAAATTTTAGGCCGCGAAAATTCCTTTTAAGAATGCGCCTTCCAGCCTTTATTAGAGTATTATTACATTTTTTGAACTTTGTCTTTTATTGTTTAATGGATTAACTCAGGAGCAACCATGACGGGCAAGGATTTACACCAGCTACTGCTAGAAAAATGGGGAAAGTCTTACGATATCAGATTGCGGCGAACACGAGGCAAGATTTTTGTGCAAGTTATGTGGAAATATCTAGAACAGGCATCTTTTCCGATGACGGAGGCTGATTATTTCGAGCATTTGGATGCGGTGGCCAATTACCTCAACGGCTGGGGGAGCACAGAACAGGTGAGAGAATATATCGTAACTACTCGCGATCGCCCGCGCTTGGGTAAAGCTGTCAGCGTTCCCCTAGATTTGGGTGAAAGAGCCTCGGAGTGGTTGCTAGACGAGTTTTGATTCACTCAGTCGATTTTAGATTTTAGATTTTAGATTTTAGATTGACTCCACAGCCGGGATCTGGGGGAGTTCCCTAAAGTTTTGTGTCGCGCCGCGGCTGGATTAGTTGAGCCCAAAGTCCCTAAAATCGATCGGCGAGCTTATCATACGACTTGCCGCGGGTGAGAAACTAAGCTGTGGCGCATCTAATTTGCACAGGTGTTTTGATTCAAAGTCTTGTGTGGCGGGCTTTGCTGCGCGCCGCCAACTGTGGGATTTAAATGCCGCAACAGTTTCTGGGGCTTTTTAGGGGCTTTTTTAATTTTGGGCGATCGTCCTTCATGCTTACCAAAATCATCCGAACCAATTTCTGTCAACAATTTCACATACAATGAGTGTCAGATATCTTGTGAAATTTAGGAGAATGTTGTAATGGGTGTTGCACTGGGAATGGTTGAAGTCTTAGGATTTCCCGCTGCAGTAGAAGTTGCGGACTCAATGGTGAAAGCAGCCCGTGTTACTTTAGTTCGCTATGAGAAAATAACCCGCGCCTACTGGACAATTATAGTGCGAGGAGATGTCTCTGAAGTGCAAGCAGCCGTTGCTGCTGGAATTGAATCAGTTAAAAAGGTCGATGGCGGAAAGTTGCTATCGTATCACATAATTGCTCGTCCCCACGAGAATCTGGATTACGTTTTGCCGATCGGCTACACTCCTGAAGTAGAACAGTTCCGAATGTAGTCAAAGTTTTGACAAAACTTTGGTGTTGAATTTTAAGTTTTAGTAATTATAGAGGCGCGGGCGATCGCACCTCTATATTTTTTGGGGCTAATTCATATCAAATCCGGTTGCATCGGATCGGCCCAGATCCCCCCTAGCCCCCCTTAAGAAGGGGGGGACAAGAGTCACATCAAAGTCAACCCCTACTCCCCTTCTTAAGGGGGATTTAGGGGGATCTGGACTCGAATAAAAGCGATATTCCTCATGGGTTTTAGGCGATTGTTGTCACCTATCGATCGATGCAGACCATACAATCAACCACTAATGAAATCACGGGCAGGAATGATAGAAGCACTCGAAACTCCCTTCAGAATCCCTATAGCGGTAGGGCTTCCAACCTGACGAATTTCCGTATCTAAACCATTATTAATCGACCCAAAAGTGATGTCTGCCAACGGAGCGCGAGAACGTACCAACAGTTTATCTTCACCTGGTTTGAAGTCAGCAATCGTATCTGTCCCCCAACCCTTCCAAAGCCTAAACTTGTCAGCCCCTCTGCCACCAACGAGATAGTCATCGCCACTGAAGCCAAACAATAAGTCGTCGCCGGCCCCGCCAATCAACGTTTCGCTGCCGTCTCCACCAAGGAGAGTATCGTTATACCTAGAACCTATCGCTACTTCGATGCCGGAGAGCGAGTCTATGCCGCCCTGCCCGTCGGAAGCCCGACCTAACCCAGACCCGTCGCCGACTGCCCCCAACTGGAGATAGACGCCAGTTCCTCCAAAACTGTAAGATACTGTGTCGATGCCATCCCCGCCATTGAGCAAGTCATTCCCAGCACGACCCGACAAAGAGTCATTACCGGCCCCGCCCAAGAGTGTTTCATTGCTACTCCCGCCAACTAGGGTGTCGTTGAAACTAGAACCTATAACGACTTCAATGCCAGAGAGTGAGTCTACACCGTTCTCTATTACGATCGGCGGGGGCGCCCCCCTGGATGCTATACCGCCGAATCCATCGAGAGCCCGACCTAACCCAGACCCGTCACCGATAGGCGCCAACTGTAGATTGATACCACTTCTGGCACTTATGTACGATACTGTGTCGATGCCATCCCCTCCATTGAGGAAGTCATTCCCAACCCCGCCATCGAGATAGTCATTACCCCTGCCGCCGTTGAGAGTGTCGTTGCCGTTGATGGCAGGGGTACCACCATAACCTAAGAGACCACTGCCATCAGACAGAGTGTCATCGCCATCGTCGCCATTGAGCAAATCGTTCTCGAAGCCGCCGTCGAGTTGATCGTTGCCAACTCCGCCATATAGAATGTCACTACCACGCCAACCGTAGAGCGTGTCATTTCCTTCTCCACCGTAGAGCGTGTCATCGTTACCAATTGTTAGCTGGTCTCTATTATTATTGCCAGTGTAGTCACCAAGCACATAATCATTGCCTGCTCCGCCGTCGAGCAAGTCATAAGCTCGGCCTCCTCCATAGAGACTGTCATTGCCAAGTCCACCAAGCAGAGTATTAACGTCGGAAGGATAATCTTGACTTCCACCATAGAGGAGGTCATCTTCACTTCCACCATCGAGACTATCACTGCCAAGATCACCATCGAGAGTGTCATTGCCAGCCAGACCATAGATGGTGTCATCGCTATCAATGAAAGGGCCAGCGCCGTATAAGTAGTCAGGGCCCGAAGTGCCAGGTATTGGTGCCATATATTTAATTTCCGATTGAGATTAAGAAACTGAAACCGTCAAAAAGGTAAAAATCTACAGTGTGGATTTTTCAAAATAACTTACTAAAAAATCCACCCAAAAAACCAACAATTCTCCTATCTTAGGCAGCCAGGAAACTCAAAAGATATAGCTAGACTTCAGTGAGCCAGGTTGACTCTATTGCTGAAATTTTACGTTCTTTTTCAGTAATTTCACTGTGTCGGTATGTTATCTCTAAAGCGAATACTAAGGATCGGCTCGTCCGAAATCTTGATGCAAACCTTAAAAATTTAATCATTAAAATAACTTATGATTGCCAGCGAGAGCACCTAAAAAATAGTGTGAATTTAGGCTAAAAACCTTAGCCCCAGACATGGCACACTAAACTTTGCTAATGCGAATTGGATTTCTTATTTGTAAAAGTTATTGAAAAATTGCTAAATCAGCAATGATGCTAATATAAAACAATCAACTTACTCACATATCTCAAAAGCTTAGCTTTACACAATCTTTATAAGCTGCCAGAGGTAAATACTCAATTCGCCCTCAAAATAACTGAAGCAATGTTTTTAAGATAAGTTGACAACAATCGCAATCTCGGCTAAAAATAGCAGACAATTTTAAAATTCAGATGTTCGGTAACTTTTACATTGTCTGCTATTCTTAATTCTCACCGCCCTAAAAGCTTCACCAAACCAACCCCGCCAAAATACAAGCTCAGCACCGCACCTCCTAAAAGACTTTGCGTTAAAGGGTCAGTAGAAGGCGTTAAAACCGCTCCCAAAACTGCCGCTCCCAAGACTACATACCGCCAGCCGGAGAGCATTTGGTTAGAAGAAACTATGCCCAAAACGCCGAGCAATACTTGGACGATCGGGATTTGAAAAGCTAAGCCGGTGCTGAACATTAACAGCAGCACAAATTTAAAGTATTTGTCGATCGACCACAACTGCTCTACAACATCCGCCCCATAGGTAACAAAGAAATTAAGCGCCGCCGGAATCAGAGCGATGTAAGCAAAGACTAACCCGCCCAAAAAGAGGAAACTCGAACCGAAAAACACCGGCCCCAGCAACCTGCGTTCTTTCCGAGTCAAACCGGGGAGAACAAACAGCGCTATCTGGTAAAAAATAAACGGACTGGCGATGAGCAAACCGCTGTATCCGGCTACTTCGATAGAAACAAAGAAATACTCGCCGGGAGCTAGTTGCAGAAATTTGACGGGCCCTGCCGGTACTTCTAGCAGTTGCACGATGGGTTTAACTGTGAAAAAGCAACCGATTACAGCGATTACTACTGCAATTAGCGAGTAAAAAAGTCGCTGCCGCAATTCTTCTAAATGGTCGAATAAAGACATTTCAACTTCGTCGGGAAGTTCGTCGAGAAATTCGTTTTCTAAGTTGCGAGAACCCATCGCACCGCCTGCGATTGGTGCAATGCTGTTTTCCGGGCTAATTACTTCGAGGTTGTTGTCGGAACCTTGTTCGGATGTCTCCAAGTTTGAGGGAGCAGTCATAGGAAATGGGTAATTGGTAAAGGGTAATTGGGAAGAGGGAATGGGTAATTGAAAATTGGTAATTGGAAATTGGAAATTGAGAATAGTTATTTCATAATTGCTCCGACTTCCTTCTTCATTCTTTATTCTGACTTCAGCAGCAGAAGGAACGATCGATAATTAATCCGTGTAGGGGTATCAAAATCCGTGTATTGCCTTCATTATTCAATGCCGATCGCAATTTTGCCGACAGCGCGGCCGGTTTCGCTGTAAACGTGGGCTGCTGCTACTTCTGCTAAGCTGTAAGTGCGATCGACAATCGGCTCAACTTTATCTGATTCTATTAACTCCCGCAAAGCCCCTAAATCGCTGGGGTTGGCATTGGCTAAAATAAATTTAGCTTTTTTGCCCGATATTAACCAGCTCGTTAACATCGGTGCGAGGTTGTCGAAACTCGGCAAAGTCGAGATATAAACTCCCTCTGGTTGCAGCACTTTTTCGCATTCAGCAAATGTTCTTGTCCCGACAGCATCCAAGATTATATCATATTTTTCGGGCTGTTGAGTAAAGTCAATTTCTGCGTAATCCAGAACAAAATCCGCTCCCAAACTCTTGACAAATTCTCTATTTTTAGCGCTGCAAACTCCCGTTACTTCCGCGTTCATTGCTTTCGCAACTTGCACGGCAAAAGTGCCGACTCCGCCGGAAGCGCCGTTAATCAATACTTTGTTTCCTGCTTGGATTTGGCCCAAATCCCTGAGCGATTGCAAAGCAGTTAAACCTGCGATCGGTACTCCTGCTGCTTCTGCATGAGTGATGTTTTTCGGTTTAAAGGCGGCATCCGATTCTGGCACGATCGCGTATTCGGCACAAGCACCCCCACTGATGGGATTTAAGAAAGTATAAACTTCATCTCCGGGTTGAAATTTGGTGACTTCCCTGCCGACTTCCACGACAACTCCAGAGATGTCAGAACCGACTATTCGAGGAAAGTTAAATCCTGTTAATAGTTGCAGGTGTCCTTGTCGGATTTTCCAGTCTACGGGATTGACGCTGCTAGCGCGAACTCGCACTAACAATTCGTTGGATTTGGCGATCGGCTTTTCCAACTCTCGGTACTGCAATTCCTCGGCTGAACCGTAGCGATCGAACGCAACTGCTTTCATGGCAAATTTTCCGGTTTATTTCCAATAGAACACTCAATCCTTTACAATTACAGCACATTCGATCTAAATGTGACACAGGAAATTGAGCTAGCCTTGTAGCAGCGGGCGATCGACTCTGGGAGACCTCCAGACAATGGGCAGGCGTGAGGCAATGGGTTCGCTGGCAAGCGTGCGATGGCTAGCGATTAAAATTAATAGGCACGGGGCGCGCGATCCCATAACCCTGAGCATAATCTACTCCAATCTCCCGCAATTTTTCTAAAATAGTCTCGTCTTCGACAAACTCAGCTATAGTTTCAAGATTCATCGCATGGGCAATACCATTAAACCCTTCAACGAGCGCTTGAGAAATCAAATTATGACTAATATTTTTGACAAAAGCACCATCAATTTTTAGATAATCAACTGGTAAATTTATCAGATACGCAAAGGAACTCAACCCACTGCCAAAATCATCTAAAGCAAAGCAACAGCCAATCTTTTTGAGTTCGCCCATGAAATATCTGGCTTGTTCAAAGTTTGCAATGGCTGCCGTTTCCGTGATTTCAAAACCAATGGTTTGTGGGGGGACTTGGTAGCGAGAAAATTGTTCGATTAAAAACCTCATAAACTGATTGTTACTGATGCTAGCGCCAGATAGATTGATCGTATACAAGCCTTGACTAACAGCATCTTTCTCAGGCAATTTGTGATAGTTCGAGAAAAACTTTTCGATGACCCAACAATCGATTTCTGTTATCAACCCGTAACGCTCGGCGGCGGGAATAAACTGAGCAGGAGATACTATTTTTCCATTTTCGTCCAGCATTCTGAGCAAAATCTCATAATGCTCTACTAATGGTTTAGAGGTAATAGAGACAATCTTTTGGTAGTAGAGACAAAAACGATTGGTTTCCAGCGCTCGGCTGATTTGGGCAATCAACTGCCTCTGACCACGTTGTTTAATTAGTTCACTATCATCTAGACTATAAATATGAACACAGTTGCGGCCTCTGGCTTTGGCGGCATAACAAGCTGCATCAGCCGCTCCCAGAAGCTCCATCAAATTTTGGCTGGTTTGGTCAATAGCAACAACTCCAATGCTGACTCCGATGATAAAGGTTTTGCCATTCCAAATAAACCGAAATTGATGCACTATGTCTTTGAGGTTTTCGGCAATCTGGGTTGCTTGAGAGAGCGAACATTGAGTGAGCAAAATACCAAATTCATCACCTCCCAAGCGAGCCAGCATATCATTAGCACGGACTCCCTTTTGAATAAGTGCTGTGATTTGGCGCAGTAGCTCATCGCCAGCAATATGACCTACGGTATCGTTAACGACTTTAAACTGATCTAAATCTAAATAACAGAGAGCGTGCTGCTGATTGCTATCTTTAACAGAGGCGAGCGCCTCCACTAGCTGCTGCTCAAATTTTCGACGGTTGATTAACCCCGTCAGGGCATCGTGATTTTCTTCCCAAGAGAGTTGACGGGTGAGATAGCGCGATTCAGTAACATCATGAAAGACCATGACTGCCCCGATAATTTGACCTTCGCGGTCTCGAATCGGTGCTGCCGAGTCAGCAATGGGATACTCGGTTCCATCATGGGAAATCAGAATAGTATTGTTAGCTAAGGTCACAATTCGCTCCTCTAATAGAGCCTTGTTTATAGGATTCTCTACTGGCTCTCGCGTTACTTGCTCGACAATTAGGAATACCGTAGAGAAAGGAACTCCTTGAACCTCATGATTTTTCCAGCCTGTCAGTTGCTCAGCTATAGGATTGAAATATCTCACATTACCTTGGGCATCAGTAGTAATGACCGCATCGCCAATGGATTGCAGTGTCACTTGAGCCAATTCCTTTTCGGCAAAGAGAGACTCTTCGAGACGTTGCCGTTCTTCAATTTCTCTCAAGAGACGTAAATTCTGCTTTTGGAGTTTTTGTTGCAGCCTTCCGATAGTTAGGTGGGTTTCGACACGAGCTAATACTTCTTCGACTTGAAATGGCTTAGCAATATAATCTACCCCTCCCGCAGCCAGCCCTTGCACCTTATTAAAAGTTTCATTTAGCGCACTCAAAAAAATTATTGGAATGTCGGCGGTGCGCTCATCAGATTTTAATTTTCGGCAAACTTCATAGCCATCCTGATCGGGCAACTTAATATCTAGTAAGATTAACTCCGTCGATGGCAATTGGGCGGCTCTCAGCGCCATTGCACCTGTCGTGGCACTGCGAACTTTATAACCATGTGCACTCAAAGTATCCCTGAGCAGACGCAGGTTATCAGGCAGATCGTCAACAATTAAAATATTGCCTCGGTAGTTTGTAGCTCGATCGCTAACCCTATCGCTAGTTCTATGGAGAATCATACTCATTTCCCTAGTTTCCTGCTAGAGGAATATAAACCTATGCACAAATAGTATAGTTTAATTATTCGGTTAAAAAAGTTAGTTTACCCACAAAGAAGTCCTGCGCTCCCGGAGATATGGGGCTGGCAAGGGGGCGCAACCATACAAAATCTGAATAGTTCGGCTAGGGGCCGTCCCCTCGTGGTTGCCCTTCTTCGCTTCGCCTAACATTAGAAGAACATTGTTTCAAGCCAAGCAGGCGATTTATGAACAAGCGGATTTCTCAAATGGCAAGTCTAGCCGTCATTGCGATCGGATGTCTCGTGCTGCTGGGTTGGCAATTTGACATCTCCCTACTCAAAAGTGGTTTTCCCGGTATGACTGCGACCATGAAAGCAAACACGGCAATTTGCTTTTTGCTGGCTGGAGTGTCTTTGAGATTGTTGCAGTACCAAAGAACCCGACTGCACAATCGCATCGCTCAAGGGATGGCAGGATTGATAATCATCATCGGTATGCTGACGCTGAGCCAGTATATTTTTGGTTGGAAGCTGGGTATTGATGAGTGGCTTTTCCGAGATGTCGTGTCTTCAGCGACTCCTTATCCGGGAAGAATGGGAGTAAATACCGCCCTAAATTTTGTGCTGATGGGACTAGCACTGTTACTGTTAGGGCAAAATTCCCAACGGGATACTTGGTTGGCTCAGATTTTTAGTAGTGTTGCAACTTTAATTTCTCTACTAGCTTTATTTGCACACCTATTCCATGTCGATATTCTTGAACGTTTGGCCACAATTACGACGACTCAACCCGTAAACACGATCGCCACCTTTTTCATCCTCTATGGAGGAATTTTATGGCTCCGCCCCAAGGAAGGATTAATGCAAGTAGTAACCAGTCCCCTAGTTGGCGGAGTAATGGTTCGGTGGTTGCTGCCTTGGGGGACGCTCTTTCCAGTGACAGTGAACTGGTTGACTCTTCAGGGACAAAATTTAGGCTGGTATAACGTTAATTTTGGCTATACATTGCGTTCAACTATTATGGTTGTCACGTTCTCAATTCTCATCTTGGGGACGGCTCGCTCTTTAAACCAGATAGATTACAGGCGCCAAAAAGCGGAAAAAGAAATTAAAAAACTTAACGAAACTTTAGAAATTCTTGTGGCTGAACGAACAGATGCTTTACAAAAATCGCAGGCTCGTTTTGCGGGAATTCTAGAAATCGCCAATGATGCAATTATTTCAGTCGATCGCACTCAACGCATTACCCTGTTTAATCAAGGGGCAGAAAAGATGTTTGGCTATAAAATTGAGGATATTTTAGGGGAGCCACTGAATTTACTGCTGCCAGAACAGTTTAGAGATGCACATCCGCAGCATATCAAACAATTTGCACAGTCTTCTAGCAGAGCGCGAAGGATGGGAGAACGAGGCGAGATTTTGGGTCGTCGTCAAGATGGAACGCAGTTTTCGGCTGAAGCCTCTATTTCTAAGCTGGAAATGGGAGACGAAACGGTATTTACTGTGATTTTGCGCGATATTAGCGATCGCAAACAAATTGAGATGGCTTTACGAAACAGTGAAGAGCAGTTTCGCCATGCGTTTGAAGATGCCTCTATCGGGATGGCGATCGTTTCACTTGATGGGTACTGGATTAAAGTCAATCCTGCCTTATGTCAGATTCTTGGCTACTCCTCAGAAGAGTTGTTAGCGTTAACTTTCCAAGACATCACCCATCCTGACGATTTAGACGGCGATCTTAGTTATGCACATCAACTATTAGCAGGAAGAATTTCAACTTACCAACTGGAAAAACGGTATTTCCATAAAGAAGGACACATTATTTGGATTATTCTTAATGGATCGCTAGTACAAGATGGACAGGGAAATCCACTGCATTTTATTTCTCAAATACAAGAAATTACGGCTCGAAAAGAAGCTCAAAAGACCCTAGAACTTCAAAGCGTTATTATGAATAACATGGCAGGAGGAGTGTGCTTAATCAAAGCCTCAGACCTCATGATCGTCTACACCAACCCTACCTTTGACGCTATGTTTGGCTACACAGAGGACGAACTCGCAGGTCAACCCCTTGGTATTTTGAATTATGTCGATACAAAGGTTACACCAGATGTAGCCGTTCTAGATATCGTCACTCAAATTGAACAGACCGGGGAAGCGAAATATGAAGTCCAGAATAGAAAGAAAGATGGAACTCTCTTTTGGTGCAGAGTTCATACATCCATGTTTGAGCATCCTGAATACGGAACTGTATATGTTGCCGTTCAGGAAGACGCAACAGAGCTAAAACTGGCTGAGCAAGCCTTGCAAGCTACCACAAATCGCCTCAACTTTCTTCTCAACTATAGCCCCGTGGTCATTTTTAGCAGTAAAGCTGCTGGCGATTATGGAGCAACGTTCATCAGCGAAAATATCAAAGATATATTGGGCTACGAAAGCAGCGAGTTTTTAGAAGATTCTAAATTTTGGGTGAATCACTTACACCCAGATGATGTAAAACCAGTGCTTAATGGCTTAGCAAATCTATTCGTTAATGATTTTTACTTCCACGAATACCGTTTTCGTCGCTCCGATGGGGTTTATCGCTGGATGCTCAGTCAGCTTAAACTAATTCGAGATAATTCAGGTACACCAGTAGAAATTTTGGGATATTTAATTGACATTAGCGATCGTAAACAAGCTGAGTTGGAATTTCATCAGGCAAATGAAGCAAACCAAGCCAAGACTGTCTTCCTCGCCAATATGAGCCACGAACTCCGCACCCCCCTCAACTCAATTTTGGGATTCACGCAATTGATGAGCTATGAGAGCAATCTGACTCGTTCTCTCCAAGAACGTTTAGAGATTGTCAATCGTAGCGGTAAACATTTATTGGATTTGATTAACGATATTTTAGATTTATCCAAAATAGAGAGCGGACGGATGACTCTCAATCCTTCTGAGTTTGATTTGACAAGTTTGCTGACTTCTATCGAAGAAATGTTCCAAGTTAAAGTCCAATCTAAAGTAGTGCAGCTAATTGTCGAGCTAGATCCCGACATTCCTCAATTTGTGCATAGTGACGAGAAAAAACTGTATCAAGTATTGGTCAATCTGCTCGGTAATGCGATTAAGTTTACCAATCACGGAAGCGTCACCCTACGGGTAAGAGCAACACAAAGAGACAAAACATCCTGTCACCTATGTTTTGAAGTTGAGGATACAGGCGTGGGAATTTCGCCCACAGAAATTGATAAATTATTTAAGGTTTTTGTGCAAACCCAAGCTGGGAATAATTTGAGTCAAGGCACGGGGCTTGGTTTAGCCATCAGTCAAAAACTCGTCAAACTTATGGGCGGTCAGATTCAGGTTAAAAGCACTTTGAACCGAGGTAGCACTTTTTCCTTTGAGATTGGTGTACAGTTACCTCAATCAGAATCCTTACCCCCAGAATCAATTAATCAAAGAGTAATTGGTTTAGCTCCCAGACAACCGACTTACCGCATTCTTATTGTTGAAGATTTAGAAGAAAATCGTCGCTTGTTAGTCGAGATCCTGACCTCGGTTGGTTTTGAGGTGAGAGAAGCAAAACACGGAGTGGAGGCCCTCTCACTGTGGGAGAGTTGGCGGCCACACCTGATTCTGATGGATCTGCGAATGCCGATCGTGGATGGCTACACAGCTACTAAATATATTAGAGAACGCCCTCAGAGCCAAGAAACTGTCATTATTGCTTTAACTGCCAGTGTTTTGGAAGAAGATCGAGAGAAAGTTCTTAGGGCTGGCTGCAACGACTTTATAAGCAAGCCATTTCAGCAGAGAGAACTTTTTGATAAACTCGCTAAATATTTGGGAGTACAATATATCTACGAAGTCGTAGAACAAACTCCACAAAAACCATTAGTTGAAACGGTGTCTGTAGAAGATATATCCATGATGCCCCCCCAGTGGTTAGAACAAATGTATCAAGCCGCTTACTATCTCGATACCGAAGTTATGAATGAATTAATTCTACAAATTCCCGAATCCAAAGCAAGTTTGTCCAAAGCACTAACTGATTATATCAATAATTTTAATTCTGATCGAATTATGGAGCTGATTCGACCTTTGCTGCCGAAGCCGCTGTAGTTATCGAGTTTAATGACAAAGAAGCTATAGTGCTGTAAGCAGTGGCTATATTTCTAATATACACCAACAGGGCAAAGGATTTGGACGTTTTTGGAGATGTGTGTGGCAGATATCTATCAGCATAAGGAAATGGCATACACCTTAGATGGAATGTGCTATATCATAGAGCAATTCTATTTCGTGTGTGAAGGGGATTTATTTTTTTATTAACCGCAGAGGGCGCAGAGGTCACAGAGAAAGAGAAAAGAGAGAGATAAATGATTGATTTAACCGGAAAGGTAATTTTAGTAACAGGTGGCTCGAAAGGGATTGGTGCAGTGACGGTGCGGACTCTGGTTAATGCTGGGGCTGAGGTGATTTTGCATTACTTTCGCAGTCAGAAAGAAGCTGAAGCGGTGGCAGCAAGTGTTGCGGGCGATCGCTGTTATTTATTAGCAGCAGATTTGATGGTGGAAAACGCGGCCTCGACTTTGTGGCGAGATGCTTTAAAATGGCGGGGCCATATTGATATTTTAGTTAATAATGCGGGGATTATGCAGTCAGCGGGTATAGAGGACGAGTTCGATATTTGGTCGTCAGCTTGGCAGCAAACTCTACAAGTTAATTTAGTTGCCGTTGCCGATTTGTGCCGGGAATCTATTCTGCATTTTCAAACTCGCAGGGTCGGTACAATTATTAATATAGCAAGTCGCGCTGCTTTTCGCGGCGATGACCCGAATTATCTGCACTACGCCGCTTCTAAAGGCGCTATTGTTGCTTTAACTCGCAGCATTGCTCGAGGGTTTGCGACTGATAATATTTTGGCTTTTACAGTTGCCCCGGGATTTGTCAGTACAGAAATGTCTAATCAGTTTATTCAGGAGTTCGGTGAAGCTGATATTATTCGCGATATCCCGATCGGCAAAATCGCTCCTCCTCAAGATGTTGCTAATGTTATCGCGTTTTTAGCATCCGGTTTGGCTACGCACGCTACCGGGACTACGATCGACATTAATGGAGCCTCTTACGTGCATTGAGACAATTGTAAAATACCTCTAAAGGCTCACGGTGACACCTTTTAAAAATCACTAATTTATCACTTTAGCAAGACGCTAAAAACTCCCTCAATCACTTAGCGTTAGATTAGAAGATAGTCTGAGGAAAGTTGATTATGACAACAAATAACGGCACCAACACCAAACGAGTTGCCATACTCATTGAAAATGGAGTTGAAGATTCGGAATTTTTAGTTCCTTACAACGCCTTAAAACAAGCAAATTTTGATGTAGTTGTCCTCGGTTCGCGGACAAACGAAAAGTATGCAGGGAAACAAGGAAAAGTTGCCCAGCAGGCTGACGGAACTACGACAGAAGCATTGCCCGCAGAATTCGATGCAGTGATAATTCCCGGCGGGATGGCTCCTGATATGATGCGGACTAATCCCAATACAGTACGTTTTGTACGAGAAGCATTTGAGCAAGGAAAACTCGTCGCTGCTGTTTGCCACGGCCCGCAAGTTTTGATTGAAGCCGACTTGCTGAAAGGCAAAAATGCGACGGGTTTCTTGGCAATTAAAACAGACATGATTAATGCCGGAGCTAACTACATTAACGAAGCTTTAGTAGTTGACGGCAACTTGATCACTTCCCGCCAACCTGGAGATTTAGCAATATTTACCACCGCAATTCTGGCTCGCCTCGGTTACGGCGGAAAAGAAGTCGGTTTGCCCGAAGAAACTGACAAAAATGCAGAATGGTGGAAATTAGCTAATGGTTGGGGAGGTTCGACACAAGGCGACATTGTTAAAGGTTTGAATACCGCCCTCGCAGGGGAACGCTATGCTTGCGAAGCGTTTCAAAATTATGCGGAAAAAACCCAAGACAGCGATTTGCGATCGCTCTTGAAAGAAATGATTCAAAACAAACAGCACCACATCATCGCTCTCGAAAGTCGCCTCAACGATTTTGGTGAAAAACCCTCAATTCCTGCCCAAATTGCTGACAAATACGCTAAATTAAAAGCTTCTATGCAAGGAAGCGATGAAACGTTTTTGCTGCGGAGCACTCTAGGTGATTTGCAAACCGGTGTTGTCGATATCAACAACCTGCGGGTGAAGTTCACAGATCCGGTATCAACGGCCATTTTGACAGAGATAGAATCGGATTTGTCTAAGTGTGAACAAGTCGTTGCTAAACTCTTCCGCGCCCGTGCAGCTTCCCAGGAAATTAAGTCGCCTAAACCCTCAACTAGCCCCGCTGTAAAAATGTAATCAGCAAGGGGATAAATAAGTTTGTAGTTTGGTTGAGATGTGAAAACCAGTACCAATATCGCAACTACAAACTTCCTCTGCAATCCTACAATATACGCCTTTGCGGTAAAATAAAACCCAACACTAAAAAGCAGATATTCAACTAACTGCAAGGTGGAGGGTTTTATTTTGGTTTCAGCGGGAAACGGCGAGTTTGAAGGAAGCTTGCGGCATCCGATGGCGGTAAAAGCCCCTGGATTCATCCGTGCAGAAAAAAAATATAGTATCCGATAACCAGCCCCCGGATACATCCGTAAAGTTGCTTTCTTCAATTCTTCAATTCTTAAAATCTAAAATCTAAAATCTAAAATCTAAAATCGATTAACCAGCCCTCGGATATATCCGTAATATCATGTCCGATGGATTAACCATAATATCCCGGTCGGGGCGGGTTTTTGAGATTGTCAATTATTGGCAGGTATTGTTGGTGAACCCGCCCCTACAACAATCGCGATCCCTCGACCGGAAATGATATGAGGTCGCTTTCTTCAATTCTTCAATCCTTCAATTCTTTAAATCTAAAATCTAAAATCTAAAATCTAAAATCGATTGGTTTGTTCCCTCTTCCTTTAGACAGGAGACACCTGGGCTATAAATGCGCTACTGTGTTGCCAATATTTTGATGAGGAAAAAAGGCCGTGGTTCCCTTACGCGATGAAAATCCCATTACTATCACTCCCTATGTCACCTACGGGCTGGTTGCCGCAAACATATTAGTATTTTTGTACGAACTCAGTTTGGGCGATCGACAATTAACGCAATTCTTCTACTCTTGGGCCGTAATTCCTTGCCAGTTAAGCAATATGTGTCGGGTTGCTCTGCCAGCTTCGCCATTTCCCGAATGGACGACACTAATTAGCTCCCAATTCCTGCACGCAGGCTTTCTTCACATTGCCGGAAATATGTTATTTTTGTGGATTTTTGGCAACAACGTAGAAGACCGTTTAGGACACGTCAAATTTATAATATTTTACCTTACTTGCGGCGTTTTAGCATCACTAACTCAGTGGTTTTTCTCCTCAGCATCTGCCATTCCGTCCCTAGGTGCTAGCGGCGCGATCGCAGGCGTGATGGGAGCTTACATTCTCAGATATCCCCAAGCTAAAGTTCTGACACTCCTGCCATTGGGAATTTTTATTACCACCGTCAGAGTCCCCGCTTTCTTCTTTCTAGGATTTTGGTTTGCACAGCAAGCATTGAGCGGGCTGGCTTCCTTGAATGCCCCGGCAAGTGTCGGCATGGAATCCGGGGGAGTTGCCTACTGGGCCCACGCCGGTGGCTTTGTTTTCGGCGCTATTCTCGGCCCTTTGTTGGGACTTTTTTCTGAAGATAATCAGATTTAATTTTTCACCGCAGATGAACGCAAATTAACGCAGATAAACTGCCAAGGAAATCGGCGCTTATCTGCGTTTATCTGTGGTTTCATGTCATGTCCGATCGATTAACCATAATATCCCGGTCGGGGCGGGTTTTTGAGATTGTCCATTGTTGGCAGGTAAGGATTCAGGTAAAAATAGTTCCGCAGAGAGCCGAACAATATGGTAATGTAGTCAGATGAGCGAAAAGTCAGAGTTATCAGCAGCACTAAAATTAGAAATGGTTGACCAGTTGAGCCACCAGGAGCTGGTCAAAATTGTGCTCACCCAACAGAAGCTGATTGAAAAATTACAACAAAAGCTCGAAAAGCTCCAAGAGAGACAGCCCAGTAATAGTAAAACATCATAAAAACCACCATCGAGCGATCTGATACAGAAATCAGAGACAGCCAAAGTTGACAATTCAAAAGAATCAGAGTCAGAGTCAGAGTCCCAGGGTAAACGCATCTTAATTTCAACCTAAAACATGATAAGATGAAGTATTGGGCTAAATCAAGTGCGTAATTAGGTGCGATCGATGGCGAAAGGGTTTACTTCGACTTTAACTGCCCAACAAAAAACAATAGGTGTATCGAACCCGACACACTTATTGAACGCTTGTTTTTTAAACCATTTTGGAACCTTGACCGATCCAAGAATAGAAAGAAGTAAACAGCATTTATTAATAGATATTGTAGCAATTGCGATTCTAGCTGTCCAGACGCGGTGCAGATGGATGGGAAGCAATAGAACTCTATGGAACAACCAAATATGAATGGCTGAAAGGTTTTCTAGAACTGCCGAATGGAATTCCTTCTCATGATACATTTAGTCTCCTTCTTTGCTCGAATTGAACCGCAGCAGTTTCAAGAGTGTTTTTTGAGTTGGATAAATTCAATAACCCAAAAGTTGGAGCTAGAAGTCCTAGCCATAGATGGCAAAACAATGAAACAATCTTATGACCGGAATCACAGCCAAAAACCATTGCATATAGTCAGTGCATGGTCTTCATCCCATCAATTAGTTTTAGGGCAAAAAAAGTCAATAAGAAATCTAACGAAGTGACGGCAATTCCGGCTTTGTTAGAGGTGCTAGAAATTGCTGGAAGCATAATAACCATCAATGCTTTGGGATGTCAGAAAGAAATAGCAGCGCTGATAATTAAGAAGAAAGGAGATTATCTTTTAGCGCTAAAAGGGAATCAAAAACTTCTTCATGAAGACGTAAAAAACTGGTTTGAATTAGCTAGAAAAGAAGAGTTTGGTGGCAGAGAGCATAGCTATTATCAACAAATAGAAGCCGGGCATCATCGAGTTGAAAAAAGACAAATTTGGACGGTGGCAGTCTCAGAGCTTCCATCTCTTCATAATCAATCATTATGGGCTGGATTGAAAACGGTTATGATGATCGTAAGTGAAAGACGTTTGTGGAATAAAACAACCACAGAAGTTGGCTTTTATTTGAGTAGTTTAGCCAGTAATGCCGAGAAGATTTCTCAAGCAATCCGCAGTCATTGGGGTATTGAAAATAGCTTACATTGGACATGGGATGTTACTTTTTGTGAAGACAAGAGTCGGATTCGTAAAGATAATTTTCCTGAAAACTTTGCTCTTCTACGTCGCGAGTGCCATCAATTTACTGAAACAAGAAAAAGGATTTAAAGGAAGTTTAAAAATGAAGCGGTATCTGGCGGGAATGGATAATAATTATTTAGTCCAAATCTTAAACTCTGCCAGTTAACGCTAGAAAACTCAAACAGATTCCCGATCTAAATTGATTCAGCTTCGAGAATTTAGAAGTTCTTAAAGCTCGATTTTTACTGGGTTAATTCCATCGGATTTAAGAGTTTTAAGAAGGATTTTTCCCGAACAAGACTCACGCACAAATATGATTTTCTGTCAACTTAATTTAGATGCGTTTACCCGGGAGTTGTAATTAAAGCTTCTCCAACGTAAGCTTTATCTCCCTTAAATATGAGTTGAGGGTCAAACCGTGAGCGTTCTTCTCGGAATAAAGTTATATCGCTTTTAGGTCCAGGTTTCCCTGCCACAACATCAACGATATCTCTACCATCTGGCATGACAATTATTTGACTTTTAAATGTATGATTACTCTTCTTGCCTGAAAAGTATTTTTCTTGTTCATCCTGAGTTCCAGGTCTCTCTCTGACTTGTTCGTAGGTATCTACTATTAATTCATATTCTGTGAGTATTTCCTTGACTATTTCATAGTCAGCAGCGTTTTTTTTTACTTGTTCAAGTAAGCTACATGGTAGCAATTCTCGCAATTGAGGCAACCAATAGTTAAATGTATCATTAGCTGTAGACTCACTTACTCCAAACTGGATGCCCAGAAGTTGAAATGTTGTCATATGTCTCAGATAGACCAATGTTAAAATTATTTGTTCGCGAGCGAGATAGTTTGGGTTTTCTACCGCCTCCACCAGCGATAATTCTAACTTTCTTTGATTCTAGTAAAGCTTGTTTTTCATGATGTAATCGTTCCGCGTTTAGGATTAATTGTTGTAACTGCTCATAATCCAGACCCATTAATCGCTGTGTTTCTTTAGGATGCTCTTCAATATGATTGAGTATGTCGCTCATGTTTCTGTGTCAAAAAAGCTTTATGATGTGATATTACCACGAACTGTTACTATTTTTGGAGATGTCTAATTCGTTTGAGTAACTTTGTCAGTCCTTTTTTCTTGTAATTAAATCCAGAACCTAAGTCTTGAATTGTTTCAAATTGCCAGCCGTTAGCAGCACTAAACGATTCCCAAACAGCAGCTTGACGCTTTAAATCATCTTTTTTGTCATGACTGGAAACTCTGGCATAGTTGATAGTAATTCGCTCATCTGCCTGGTTCAAGTCTCTGGGAACGATTCGCTTGATATCCGCAAGATAAGTAGTAGTTCCGAATTAATTACACAATATTTCTACTGAAACCCTTGCCTAGCAAGGAGTTTTTATGTAATTAATTTTGTGTGGTTACTTAGAATCGTCTCTGTCCAGTGGGGGAGCGTTCAAACCTAATTTTTCCTGCATCAGTCCAGCGTCTTAGTGTTTTTGTCGAGATACCTAATTCCTTAGCCGCCTCTCCAATTGAAAGTGTCACGTCTGATTGAGTCTCCAAGGTTGCTTACCTCTAATAATACAACTCAATAGTTACCCAATCAGGAAAGAATGTTAAGCTATGTCTAAAAAAATCATCCAGCATCCACCCCTTTGTTGAAAGCGATGAGCGAGCGATTATTGGGTCGTGGAAAGGTCAAAATGCAGGTTATTGGTGCTTTGATGCGGAAATTGGTGCATTTGGCTTTTGGGATTTTAAAGTCCCAAAAGCCTTTCGACCCTAATTAAGTACCTACACAAAATTAATTACACATCCGACTTTGTTACTCTTTAGAGGTATCAAGGGTTTCAAGTCAACTCAGTCGGCAATTAATTTTGTTTACCTACTTATTTGACTGCTACCCCTTGACAGGTCAAGACAGTATCTACAAATTTGTCCGCGATTTTACCATGTAGGGGCGGGTTCGCCAAAATTTTTGACACCCATCAACAAATTATATAAACCCGCCCCCACCCCACCAACAAATTGTATAAACCCTCCCCACTACGCCAATAAACGATCTAAACTGACCTCAGAATTGGCAGATATTTTTAACCTATTTTCGCACAGCTTCCAGCAAGCGAGAATAGTAAAAGCTAGTGCTAGTCATCGCTGTTCTGTTAATCACAAAACCGTTGTTTTCTAGGATTTTGATAATATCAGCTTCGCGGTGCTGGTAAGCGCGGGTAGTTTTGCTCGGGCCGGGGAAAAGTTCGCCAAATTTTTTGAGGGCGGTGAGTGCTAAAGTTTTGGGGGCAAAACTGATAATTAGTCGCGATTGGGCGATCGAACTTAGGTGAGCAATCATTTCCGCAGCCTTATCTTGAGGATAGTGGATCAGCACGTCCAAACAAATAACAGTGTGAAATTTGCCGGTTAAAGCTTCCAAATCTTGGGCGGCGAAGGAGATGTTGTAGAGCTTGCCGGGAACTGCTGTCGATCGAGCGTAGGCTTCTGCTACCATCTTTTCAGAGATATCGCTAGCGCAAACAATCGCCCCAGCCTCAGCCAGAGGAATGCTCAGAGAGCCCACACCGCAGCCGGCATCGCAGACACAAAGCCCGGGTAAATTGCCGTCAGCTTGCAGCCATTCGATGACTGTATCCACCGTTTTCTGGTGCCCGGTGCGGATGTCTAGCTGAACTTTATTGACTTTGCCGTCGCCGTAAATTCGCTGCCACCGATCGAATCCCGTCGAGTTAAAATACTGTCTAACTATAGTCTTGTCGTCTACCAAATTCATCGATCTGCCTGCTGCTGAGTGATTGCCAACGGTTAAATATTATAAAGCCGCAGCGACAGTTATTGTTGACCGAAAGTAATTTAGTCCGGGGCCCCCGGATTCATCCGTGGAGGGAGAAAAAAGCTCGCTCCTCATTATCACAAGCCCCCGGATTCATCCGTGGGGTCGCTTTCTTCAATTCTTCAATTCTTCAATTCTTCAAATCTAAAATAGAAAATCTAAAATCTAAAATCTAAAATCTAAAATCGATTGACACTCCCCACCCAATTAAATTGAGTTACATTTACTTATACGGGCGATCGCAACTCGAACAATCCCGAATTTAGAAACTAATTCCATAAAAACCGAGTTCAGCCGATCGCACATTCTAGCGATAATTTTAATCAGCCCTAAATTAAAAAAATATGGTGCTACAAGACCATTTCCGCCCGCCGCTGTCGGTTCGCCGTCACTGGCACGCCTTTCACAACGCCTGGGCGACTTACATTGCATCGGATTTGAATGCCAAATTACCCGCAAATTACTTTGCCGAACCCAACGTGCAGTTTGGGATTGAAATTGATGTAGCAGCTTTTGAGGAACCTCTACCGGAGTTTGATTGTCCAGAGACGGTAATTCGTTTGCCAATAGATTTCCCAAACAATTGGATGTCACCCCCAGCCCAAAGCGTGCCTTTTCTAACTGCGGCGGAAACGGTGCAAGTCAGTATTTTTAACACTGAAGCCGGCCCGGTATTAGCCGGTGCAATTGAATTAGTAAGTCCTGCCAACAAAGATCGTTCTACTCATCGCGGTGCTTTTGTTTCTAAGTGCGAGACGTATTTGCGCCAGGGAATTGGGTTGGTAATAGTTGATGTTTTGACACTCCCCGTGCTAAAGCAGCGGGGATTCTCCGGAAATTAATCCGGATATCCTTTTTTCTGGATAACCGC
>NZ_JAUBUJ010000067.1:0-48809 GCF_036705405.1 Microcoleus sp. B13-B6 | reverse complement strand
ACTGAGGGATAACCGCTCCCATGCTCCCGATGAAGTAAGAAGCAAATGTCGAGACTTGTCTAGTATTTGTGTAGCAGTTTATACTTTGGTTCGCTTAAGTGTACGAAACTTTAGAAATAATTAACCTCAACCTTTGAAACTATGTCACTGTATGACGAAGACACCTTTGTGGTGTTAGAAACAAACCAGCCAGAGCAGTTTTTGACTGCGGCGGAACTGTTAGAAAAGCTGAAAGCCGTGTTAGCCGAGGAACACGAAGATTTGCCGCAGGAGGTGGATAAAATATCTGGCGTGGAAGCTCAAGCCAAGTATTTAATTGATACTTATTGTGAATTAGATGTCGGGTATGGAAAATTTTTGCAGTGGTATGCAGTGCGCTTGGAAAAGTAATTTTGGGCATCGCGCATTGGGCATCTGGCATCGGGCATCGGGCATCGGGAATCGGGCATCGGGAATCGGGCATCGGGAATCGGGCATCGGGAATCGGGCATCGGGCATGGAGAATTGGTTATTAGAACCAACAAGTAACAAATACCAAATAACAGGTAACAAATAGCAAATAGCAAATAGCAAATAACAACCAACAAATAACTTATGCCCTATGCCCTATGCCCCATGCCCCATGCCCAATTCCCAATTCCCAATTCCCAATGGTTAATCTTCTAACTGTTGAACCGATGATACTTCTACTGCGGTAACATCGATCGTACCGGGCGGTGTCAAGCGACTAAAATGACCTTCCTCTATTTGCAGAGGTTCGCCGCAGTTGGCACACTGAAACTGAGTTTGATTTAAAGCTGTAAATTCGTATTGACAAACTGGACACTTATCTTCAATTAAATTGCGTTTCAGCCACCACTGAAGCGCGAAAAATGCGACCACAGGTGTCAGCAACAAAAAAGCTACTACAATCAACACTGATTTAACTACCCAACCCAAACCAATTGACACCAACAAACACGCGATGCCCAGCAGTATCAGCCAATTACTAATACGGGGTAGCTTGAAAGATATTTTGGGGCTGCCTTGGTTCACGGTGGTCTCCTTGGGTGTCTTTGCAGGTAGGCATAACTGCTACATAAGATTGACATAAAGCGGACAAGACTGACATCTCGGACACTTAAAACTTATTTCCTGTGTCTGCGTAGGGAGTCGGCTCCTTACTACTCAACAGGCGTTAATTCAGGACTAGCCATCCTTACTCGATCTTTTGGGACTGATGCTAAATTAATCGCAGCATTCAAGTCTCGATGACAATTGTTACCGCAAGACTCACAAACAAACATTCGCGCTTGAAGTGGCATCGGTTGAACGTGGCTGCAGCTTGAGCAAGTTTTAGATGAGGGATACCATCTATCTACCAGTTCGACAACAGTGCCGTAAATGGGAGATTTATAAGTGAGAAAGCGTCGAAATTCATAAAATCCTGAGTCTACTACTGAAGAAGCCAGTTTGTGATTGGCCACCATCCCAGAAACATTTAAATCTTCGATGCGGATGTGAGCATACTTCTGACTGATTTCTGTCGTTGTTTTCTGCAAGAAATCTCGTCGCCCCTGAGCAATATCGGCGTGTTGTTTAGCCTGATTGCGATAAAATTTCTGAGCGTTTTTCGAGGCTTCAATCCCAAGTTTTCTATTGCCTAATTGCTTGTTTCGATTGCGGTACTGTAGTTTCCCTAGCTTGATTTTCGCTTTTTTTAGGGAATTTGGCAGTTGGTATACCGTACCGTCACTCAAGGTGGCAAAGGTGGAAACTCCTAAATCTATGCCTGTCGGTTCGCATACTTCATGATACAAAGGGGGGATTCTGTCAGCTTTTATTGTAAAACTGACATACCATTTTTCGGCCCTACGGCTGATGGTAAATGTTTGAGAGCAACAGTTGTACCCGATAGATTCTTTCAGGCGAAACGTTCCCAATGTGGGAATTTTTATCCGATTTCCAGCTCTCAGAAATATTGGCCCATTGCTGCTGTCTACGGTAAAGGAGTCCCCGCCTTTCTTGCGTTTGAAATTAGGAAAGCCACTGACCCCGTTAAAAAAGCGTTCTAGGGCGCTATTGAAGGCCCGGAAAGCATTTTGATAAACGCGAGATGATAAAGTGTTAGTCCATTGATATTCTGGTTGTTTTTTGATGAAGTTTGTGAAGGTTTTTTTGATGAGGGCAATTTTTCGAGTACGGCTAACTTTGATATCCATCACGCCCAAGTAAAGGGTACGAGCCAAGTTATAGCAAAACCGAGCGTAACCGGCGTGTCGCGCCATCCTTGTACGTTCTGAATTGTTGAGTTTGAGTTCTAGCTTTAGGGCGTACATAGGCTGGGGAGAGAGTCAGGACTGCCTTCTTCGGATACTAATTTTACCAGTCGCAGCCCACAAAAGACAAGAAAACGGTGTTTTTTTGTCCAATATGTCTTTAATGTCACCAAAAGTATACGAAACTGCCGTTTAGTATCACCTCTATCCTACTCACAAATTCAGGCTGTCGATCGAGTTAATTTTCCCATTGTACACCCAGAAACCGCTCTCTACGGCATAAGCTTATCTGAGTCAGAGGGTTGAAAAATTCCTAGTAATGATTGACAAAGGGATTCAACACTAAATCTTGCGAGGGTTTGTTCCCTCAACCAGTGGCGATCGCACCTTTTATCCTCCCCTCGCAGCATTTCCACACAAGCAACCGCTACTGCTGCTGAATCTCGGTGGGGAACTCGCCATCCCAGTTTACCATCTTGCAGCGGATCGGCTGACCCGTCTGCGTCCCCCGCGAGTACGGGTACTCCGCAAGCCAGCGCTTCCAAATAAACTATACCGAACCCTTCCTGGGAGGGCATTACATAAGCATCGGCCAACTGGTAATGTGCTGCTAAATTTTCTGTCGGTACAAAACCCGCAAATATTACTCTTTCGGTAACTCCCAAGTCATCAGCGAGTTTGGCTAATCTAGATCGATCGTCTCCTCTGCCAATAACTAAGTATTTCACATTCGGAAAAGTTTCGGCTATTTGCGGCAAAGCTTGAATTGTGACATCGACGCCTTTGTAAATATCGCTCGATCGCAATCTGGCTACAGTCATCAATATTTTAGCACCAACCAAATTGTACTGCTCTAATAAATCCTGTGGCTTGTGCCGAGTCGTAAATATATTTACATCTACCGTACAAGGCACTATTTGGAACTTTTCAGGATTTAATTGGTTAATTTTGCAAGTGCGGTCGCGCGTGTACCTGCTAATAGTCCAAATACTGTCAGCTTTACTCATTGCTGTTTGATATTTGGGCCCAAGCGGTTCCCACACTTCCTTGCCGTAAGTTAAAATTGTGTAGGGAATTCCCAAGGGTTGGCACAGAATTTGAATTAGCGGTGCGAGTTTGATGTGACCGCAAAAAACCCGCTGCGGTCGTTTTTGCAGCAAGCGAGTTAGTAATACTGTAGCAAAATTAAGACGACCAAACCAGAGATTCTCGGTTTTGAGATAATAAAATTTCAGATTTCTTGACTCGTAAGGATTGTTGCATTCTTCGGAATCTCGCAACAGCAAAACTTCAGCTTGTGGCGGCGAGGTCGTGTTTGCGGTTATGGACAGGTAAGCTTTGAAAATGTCTTTAACGTAGGATTGTATGCCGCCTTCGCTGGCAAATATTTCTAGGAAACAGAATAGGTGATTTGTCGATCGCATCTCAGATTTAGGCATTGACAGCGCAGACAATTATTGCAGTATAGTAGTGATTTTGCCAATCCGGGCGATCGCCATTATCCAGAGCTTTTAAACCATGTCAAGAGGATTGTAGTTGCAGGTTTTACAGGAAAATATTTGACTCGCCTACTCTCACCGTTAGTTTTGAGCGAAGCTCTGCTTTTTAACTAGGGCTTTTTAACGGGCTGCATGGGTGAGCGCGAGGCTTTGGTTGCATTTTACTACGATCTACCGTTATTAACTGTAAACTTAATGATTTTTTACAATATCCTACCCAAGCAAAATTTAAGATTTATGGAGTTGCTGCGGGGCGTTCGACCCGACGGCGGATTAGCAGATCGGTGGCGATATAGGCTCTCGCATCTTTAGTTTTTGCTAAAAGTTTTGTCTATCCAAAGATAGATATCGAGCCAGTATTGAACTGTTATCATCAGCAAATATAGAGAGTTAAATTTAATATGACTCTGCCAGGTTTTAAACACAATTTCTGAAAAATTTTGTCGAAAATATTCTCCTAAAATTTTCTCAGATACTGCTCAAATTAATGCTCATAAAGCATTTAAAAAAAATCAAGCCTCGTTGATTTTTTGCAGGGAGGACAGAGACTGGATATTCGTATATTGTCTGTTCGCAAAAGCAGTCTAACGAGCCGAGCCAGAAAGTTTTACGAGAAGAAAAGAAACAAGGTTTTGTACAATCATGTACGAAGAAAAGCCTGTCACCTAAAAAATTAGGTATTCGAGCTTAAACCTGACCAAAGCTAATGTTAGGTGGGCAACGTCATATTTACGAGCGACTCTCTCCAAACGATCCTTCATTGGAGTTTGAGGTGAAACGAGTAACGATCGCACTCAGTCTTTTTAGTCTACTCAGCAGCACTCTGGCAAGTTGCGCCGCAGCTTCCCAGAACGCTCAAAACAGCACGGAAAAAAGCAACTCTGAACTTTCATCAGTTGCTGTAGCAGTCCGTGACCTCGGCAATCCATTCTTCGTACAAGTTGGCAAGGGTGCTGAGGCCGCAGCCAAGAAAATCGGCGGTGCAAACGTGAGGACAACTCTCGTTTCCAGCGGCGACGATTTAAATCAGCAATTTAATCAAATCGAAAACTTTATTGCCTCTAATGTCAGCATGATTGTACTCAATGCTGCTGACACCAAAGGCATTGCCCCGGTTGTCGAAAAAGCCAAGCAAGCCGGAATTCCGATAATTGCAGTTGATACCGCCGCCGAGGGAGGCGTTGATGCCACAGTTACTTCAAATAACGTGCAAGCTGGCGAAGTAAGCTGTCAATATATAGCCGATCGCTTGAAAGGAAAAGGCAGCGTTGTGATTATCAACGGGCCTCCCGTCGCTTCAGTGGTCGAGCGAGTTCAGGGTTGCCAGAGTGTGCTCTCCAAATATCCCGATCTCAAAGTTCTTTCCAAAGATCAGAACGCTGAAGGCAGCCGCGATGGCGGGTTGAGAGTTATGAGCGATTTGCTTACTTCCTTCCCAAAAATTGATGCGGTTTTTGCAATTAATGACCCCTGTGCCATTGGTGCAGAATTAGCAGCCAAACAGGCACAAAGAAGCGAGTTCTTTATTGTTGGAGTCGATGGTGCACCTGAAGCTTTAGATGCCCTCAAGCAGAACAACAGTTTATTTGTGGCTACAGCAGCTCAAGATCCATTTCGCATGGCAGCGAAGGCAGTTGAAGTCGGGAACGACATTCGGAAAGGGAAAAAGCCAGCCAATCCAAACATTCTGATTCCAGTCGCGCTGATTACTCGCGAAAACGTCAATCAACATAAAGGCTGGACAAGTGAGTGACCATTAGTGCCAAGTTAAGACTAAAACCCTTGAGGAATCTCGTTTTTACCCGAGTCTAGATCCCCCTAAATCCCCCTGGTTGTTGGGGAGTAGGGGTTGACTTTGATCGGAATCTTGTCCCCCCCTTCGTAGGGGCGGTGCCCCCGTGCCCGCCCTTGGGGGGGCTAGGGGGGATCTAAGTTTAATAGTCAAGCAGATTTTCTTACGGTATTTACGATGGTAAATAGCACTAAAAATTCAATCCAAACTAAGCCCGTCCTCGAAATGCAAGGTATTAAAAAAACCTTTAACGGTTTTATAGCCTTGCACGATGTAAATATCACCGTTTACCCAGGCGAAGTCCACGCCCTCATGGGGGAAAACGGTGCGGGCAAAAGTACGCTGATGAAAATTCTGGCGGGAGCCTACATAGCCGATGCAGGCGAAATCAGAATTGACGGCGAAGCTGTTAAGATGACAGACCCCGCTCAAGCCAGAGATTTAGGGATAGCAATTATTTATCAAGAACTCAATCTCGCCCCCAATCTGACAGTTGCTGAAAACATTTTTATGGGCAGCGAGATCAAGAAAGGAGGTACATTTCTAGACCAAGATGAAATGCGGCGCAAGGCATCTGAGGTCTTGAAAAACCTCGATGCAAATTTTGAGGCTGGAGACCTGGTTTCGACACTTTCAATTGCCGAACAGCAGCAAGTGGAAATAGCTAGAGCGCTAAAAGATAAAAGCCGAATTTTAGTGATGGACGAGCCGACGGCAGCGCTTTCAGACCGCGAAACAGATAAGCTTTTTGAAGTGGTTCGCCGCTTGCGGAATGAGGGCATTGCTATTATTTATATCAGCCACAGAATGGCAGAAATTTATGCCCTTGCCGATCGCGTGAGCGTCATCCGAGATGGCGGGTATATTGGCTCTCTTGAAAAGCACGAAATTTCTGCCAATCGCCTGGTGGAAATGATGGTGGGTCGTTCTTTACAGGATTTGTACGAAAACAAGCATCAAATAACACCGGGTGCTGTTGTTCTTGAGGTAACAAATTTAAGCGACGGCCGCAAAGTAAAGCCGACCACTTTTCAAATTCATGCGGGCGAAATTCTGGGTTTAGCTGGTTTAGTTGGCGCCGGCAGAACAGAACTTGCCCGCCTAATTTTTGGTGCAGATCGGAAGGTAAGCGGTGAAATAAAACTGGAAGGTCGTCCTCTCAATGTCTCGACACCCGATGAAGGAATGGCCGCCGGAATTGCTTACGTGCCAGAAGATCGCAAGGCTCTCGGACTATTTTTGGAGGCAAGTTCGGGTGAGAATATCACCATGAATGTCCTCGATCGAGAAGCAAAAGCTGGCATTATTAACTCAAATTTTCTGTTGAAAGTTGTCAATGATGCTATTAATAATTTGCAGATTCGCCTTGCAAGTCCGAGCATCAGGGCAATGGATCTGTCTGGGGGAAATCAGCAGAAGTTGCTGCTAGCGCGTTGGTTGGCTATCAACCCAAAGGTGCTTTTGCTAGATGAACCGACGCGGGGTGTGGACATTGGCGCAAAAAGCGAAATTTATCGAATTATTAGCGATTTGGCAGCCAAAGGTGTAGCTATTTTGATGATTTCCAGCGAATTGCCGGAAATTGTGGGAATGAGCGATCGCGTCTTAGTGATGCGAGCAGGAAGCCTCGTCGGTGAAGTAGGCGGATCGACTGGGGAAGCAATTACGCAAGAAAACATTATGGCTTATGCCACTGGTGCAAAAGAGGTAGTAAAATCATGAGTCAAACCCAAACAAAAACCAGCAGAAATTCAGGGAGCGATCGCCAAAAAGGCAGTAAAGCTCAAGCTTGGAGAAATTTTATCCAAGTAGCCGGTATCCTGCCGATTTTGGTTGGTATCTGTATCATTTTTTCCCTGGTAACGCCCAACTTTCTTTCAGTAGGAAATTTGATCAATGTCATCCGGCAAGCATCGATCAATATTGTCCTAGCTACCGGCATGACTTTTGTGATTTTGACGGGCGGAATTGACCTTTCAGTAGGGTCAATTTTGGGCGTGACTGCAGTTGTCGGGGTGCTGGTTTCCTTAGTTCCAGGTCTCGGTTGGTTTGCAGTACCGGCTGCCTTAATAGCCGGAGTCTTTTTGGGATTGCTTAACGGCTCGCTAGTTGCCTATTTAGGTTTGCCTCCGTTCATCGTCACCCTCGGTTCTTACACAGCTTTGCGGGGAGTTGCTTATTTAGTCGCTAACGGCACTACCGTTATCAATAGAAATCTGAATTTTGCTTGGGTAGGTAACAATTATGTCGGCCCAATTCCCTGGTTGGTTATTATCGCTTTCCTTGCAGTTCTAGCGAGTTGGTTTGTCTTGCGGCGGACTGTTCTCGGAAGGCATATTTATGCCGTGGGAGGCAACATTCGGGCAGCACGATTGACAGGTATTAAGGTGAGTCGCGTGCTGTTATTTGTCTATGGCGTGAGTGGGTTGCTTTCTGGTTTAGGTGGAATTATGAGCGCGTCCCGTCTCTACAGTGCGACGGGGATGTTGGGGCAAGGCTACGAATTAGATGCGATCGCTGCTGTAATTTTGGGAGGAACGAGTTTTACAGGTGGAATTGGCACTATTTGGGGTACTTTGCTGGGGGCTTTAATTATTGCCCTGCTCAACAATGGACTAACTCTCATGAATGTGTCTTTCTTCTGGCAGTTAGTTGTGAAAGGTCTGGTGATAATTATCGCAGTGACTATTGACAAAGTTCGCACAGGTTCAAGCGCAGCGTAGGGGAAGCCAACCCCCCCCTGCCCCCCCAAGGGGGAAAAGGAAGAAGGAAGTTCGGCAAAGGATTCTGTAACGAATTTAACGGATGTAACTGAGATATTGCACCTTTCTCAATTACTTGTTTAGGAACGGGCTCTCCGGCCCGTTCCACAAAGAGTGAATTTTTTTGTGGAACGGGCCGGAGAGCCCGTTCTTGAGAATGATGCAATATCGGTTTTTATGTGGAGCTTTGTCCTATGCACATCCACCATTTTCCTCCCCTGATTATTGCTTTTATACTGGGAACACCTGCTGTATTTCTACTAACATCATCCCCAACTTTTGCGGTTCCAATTGATAGATTAGTTGCTCATGAACCGTTAAATACCTTGACAGAAAAACCCTTCGCGCAGGTGAATTCTGTGTCTCAACTCTCGGATGTAAAACCTACTGACTGGGCGTTTCAGGCGCTGCAATCTTTAGTAGAACGCTACGGCTGCATTGTCGGTTATCCCGATGGAACTTACAGAGGAAACCGGGCGCTGACGCGGTACGAATTTGCCGCAGGATTGAATAGCTGTCTCGATCGAGTCAGCGAACTAATTGCCGCAGGAACAACCAACCAGATTACTGGGGAAGATTTAGCGATCGTCCAAAAACTGCAAGAAGAATTTGCAACAGAATTATCGGTGTTGCGGGGTCGAGTCGATGCTCTCGATGCACGCACAGCCGAACTAGAAGCGAATCAGTTCTCGACTACGACGAAGCTGAATGCGGAAATTATCGTGGTGGTAACAGATACCCCTCTACCGCCGGGGAGGTGGCGGTGCTGCTGCCAACTGGACGATCGTCAAAAACCTCACCCTGACTGTGGGCTATGTAGGCGGAAATCCCAATCTCTCGCAGCAAAGTAACGGTTTATTCAACGGTTCATACAATGCTCTGGTTCAGCTTGCCTACCGGAGCGATCGCGGAGCAATTGGCGTAGCCTATTCTCGTACCTTTGCACCAAGCGGTAAAGCCGATCTCACAGGCGGTACGGGCAGTTTTCTGGCTGCGCGACCGTTTGGGGACAATATTGCTACATCCAGCGATTCTGTAGGCGTACAAGGATTCTACCGCCTTGCTCCCCGGTTGCAAGTTCACGGTTGGGGCGTTTATACTCGCGCCAATGCAGAAAATTCTGGTGTTAGCAGCGTTTCTGATGGTAGAGGTGGCGTGGTTTTGCTAAATGTTGACGGTGACGATCGCGCCGATATTGTGTATGCAGCGATCGGGATAAGTTTCCCAGATGTGGGAGGTGAAGGCAACCTACCCGGTATTTTGGTCGGTTTACCAGGTCGCGTGACGAGCAGTAATGTCCGCCGCGAGCGAGATACTTCCTATCACATTGAAGCCTTCTATCGCTTTCAGGTCAACGACAACATTTCCATCACCCCTGCTGCTTGGGTCGTTGTTAATCCTGAGAATGACAGCCGCAACGAAACTCAATGGGTTTGGTTGCTTCGCACTGGCTTTAACTTTTAACCGGAAAGATATTTTACTAACCTAGTCCAGGACGCAAAAACCCAGTTTCTTAACGTAATTGCCTCATTTGAGACGATAATCGCGAGAAACCGGGTTTTTTAGACTGATAGTGCATCCAGGGCTTCATATCGTTTGCGGTGGCATCGGAATAATAAAATCGAGTCAACAGTTAACACTCAACCATTCAGTTTTTCGACCCGCCCGTCAACAGTCAACAGTCAACAGTCAACAATCACCTGACGGTGCAACCGGAATTGATCTCAATTCGATGCCACACAACAAAAAACCCCTACCATCGCTGGCTGGGGTAGAAAATTATCAGGGTGCATCTACTAATATTTGCAACTATAACATACATTTGTGGGGTGTCACCCTTCAGGGGTGACACCCAACGAGGAATTTAGGTCAGAATAAATTATGATTTAATATGCCAATGATTAACAAAGCTTCTATATCATCTCGTTCTGTCCCAGCCGATCTAAAATTTAAGATTTAGAATAAATCTGTGCTAGACCTCAAATTAATCCGAGAAAACCCGCAAGCCGTGCAAGAAAGCCTCAACCTGCGGGGAGGTAACTATGAAATCGAGCCGATTTTGCAATTAGACAAACAGCAGCGGGAGTTGGAAGGCAAGCGATCGCAACTACAAGCCCGCAGCAACGAAATTGCCAAACTCATCGGTCAAAAAAGAAAATCGGGTTTACCCCTCGAATCTCCCGAAATTCAGGAACTGCAGGCAGAAGGCAACGCAGTCGGCACCGAGTCGAACGAATTGCAAGCACAGGAAAAAGAGCTAAAAGCTCAAATAGAAGCTTTATTGCTACCGCTGCCAAACTTGCCGGGTTCGTCAACGCCGATCGGCAAAAATGAAGAGGAAAACGTCGAAATCCGGCGCTGGGGAGACGAATACATTCCCCAAAATTCCGGTATTTTACCGCACTGGGAAATCGGCGAAAAATTAGGAATTATCAACTTTGAACGGGCAGTTAAAATCGCTCAGCCCCGCTTTGTAAGCTTAATGGGGGCTGGTGCAGCCCTGGAAAGAGCGATTATTCAATTCATGCTGGATCGCCACACAAAAGCAGGTTATGTAGAAGTCATTCCCCCATTTTTAGTTAACACTGAATCCCTCACCGCTACGGGTCAATTACCCAAATTTGCTGAAGAAAGTTTCAAGTGCGACCAAGATGATTTGTGGCTAATTCCTACTTCCGAAGTTCCGGTTGTCAATTTGTACAGAGGTGAAATTTTGACAGCAGAACAGTTGCCAATTTATCACTGTTCTTATACTCCTTGTTTTCGCCGCGAAGCTGGCAGTTACGGCAAAGATACGCGGGGATTAATTCGGTTGCATCAATTTAATAAAGTTGAATTGGTGAAACTCGTGCATCCGAGTACCTCCGAGGCAGAACACGAAAAGTTAGTGCAGGATGCTGAGGGAGTTTTGCAGGCGCTGAAATTGCCTTATCGGGCGATCGTACTGTGTACCGGCGACTTGGGTTTCGCTGCTGCCAAAACCTACGATTTAGAGGTGTGGCTGCCATCTGCTGGCAAATACCGCGAGATTTCCAGTTGTTCCAACGTCGCAGATTTTCAGGCGCGGCGGGCAAATATTCGCTTTAAAGAAGCGGGTAAAAAAGGCACTCAATTCGTTCACGCCCTTAACGGTTCCGGTTTAGCTGTGGGCCGGACAATGGCGGCAATTTTGGAGAATTACCAGCAGCCCGACGGAACTATAAAAGTGCCGGAAGCCTTACAACCCTATTTGGGACGGGAAGTTTTATAAGTCACTCGGCGATTGAAATCGCGACTATACAAACGAAGTCCGCGCAACGCGAGACTAAGAAGTAACACTGTTAGAACCCCGACTTCTTCAAGAAGTCGGGGTTCTGGATCTTCTGTTTTTTGAAGTGGCTCTAATTATACCAAATCAGGCATAAATATCCTCCTTATTTCTTAGTCCGCCGAATCATCTTTGTTTGTGTAGTAGCGGTTTCAACCGCTGAATCATCGACGTGGTAATTTATAGTTTAACTAATGCTTCCTTGATATCCAACGCTAAAAATCTATCCAATGCTAGATACATCCAGTAAACAGATAACTGACTATCGCTGCTAGTCTTCTGAAATCCCAAAGCCCGGGACTGTTTTTCGTACATGGGGTGAATCATCAGGGTGTACAAGTCGCAAAGATTTGGAAAATCTGTTTGCATTTCGCCTAAAACTTTTTGGGCGTCTTCGAGAAAAGCAATGCGGTATTCTGACAAATACTGCGGATCGATCATCCAACTGCGGATAAATACTGACTGGCAATTTATATCTCCTGGTAGCGCCATATTGAAAGGATCGATATCGGAAATAGAACTTAAATGAAGGCTTTTGCTAGGAGCGTTAAAAAAATTGACTTCAGATTCGCTAACTGTGGGATAAAGTAAGTAAAACCCGACTGGATTGAGGTTATCTGAGCGCCGCAAAACTCGCATTCCCTTTGAGTATTGACTGGCAAAAAGCCGGAGTATTTTAGCAATTTTGTGGGGAACGGCGTTAGTGTTGCGGTTCATCCAGTTGTAATTGGTAGCTAATAAATTGGCAACGATAATTGCGTCGCACCGAGGGTTGAAATCATCTAATTGGAGTTGTACAGGATTTTGAGGTTCTGCGCCCTCGAAAATTTCTGAAACTGGTTGAATTTGAATTGCCGTAGTGTTACCGTCAAAGTGTTTTGCGATTAATCCGAGTGCTGCTAATTTATCTAACATCATTCCGGCGGCGCGATCGCTCCCGCGATCGGAATCGGAGTAAAATAGTTCGGCGGCTTCCCGGTGAGTGCACTGCACTTCTGTTGCTGGCACTTCCAGTTTCGCCAGCGGTGGTTTGATACGGGGCTGGCTTTCCTGAAGCTGTTTCACCGATAAGTAAACCCAAAGCCTGATAAAGCATTCAGCCCTAGTGCGAGTTACGCCTAGTCGTTTCATCAACAGCGAAACAGCCGTGCGGCGTTGAGAAGGAGAATACCAAGTATCTAGTTTTGCAATATCCATTTCAGTCGGGAAGCTGCGAAGGAACTCTAGTTACATATTGGCTCAATTACCATAAACTTCACCCCGCTTCAGGTTACTTGTTGCCTCTGTTGCTCAACTTGCCTGATTTCCGGCGACTCTACAAGATAGCTGCTTGCTCCTTGCAAGTTCACTGCTTCACACAGCACAATCAATTTTAGATGTTTTCTGGCTTGATTTAAGAAACCAACGCACCCGACTAAATTAGCAACTTTGGAGGTTTACGCCATGTACAGTGCTTATATCAATCGGATTGGAAAATTTTTGCCGGGAGAACCGATTAATAATGATGAGATGGAAGAATATCTTGGCAAAATTGCCTCGCGCCCTTCGAGAGTCAGGCAGCGAATTCTCAACAGCAACGGGATTCAACAGCGCTACTACGCGATCGACAAACAGCAGCAAACACTATATTCTAACAGCCAAATGGCCGCGTTTGCCGTCCGTGACGCGATCGCCCAGGCAAATTTGGAACCAGGGGCGATCGACTTATTGGCCTGCGCTACTACTTTACCAGATTTATTAGTACCGGGATTTGCCAGCACAGTACATGGGGAACTTTCCGAATTATCTCCCCTAGAAATAGTGTCAACTCAAGGAGTTTGCTGTGCCGGAGTTAGTGCTTTAAATTACGCCGCCTCTCAAATCGAACTCGGCAAAAAACAAACCGCCATAGCCGTCGCTTCCGAATTTCCCTCGCGCCTCTTCAAAAACACCAAATTTGAAACAGAGACTTCTCTGCAAGCGGGAAAAACCCTGCCTTTCGATACAGAATTTCTCCGCTGGATGCTCTCCGACGGTGCCGGAGCATTGTTGCTCCAAAACCATCCCAGCGCAACAGGAATTAGTTTAAAAATAGAATGGATTGAACTCGTTTCTCACGCCAATGCTTATCCTGTTTGTATGTATTCAGGATTAGCCAACGAAACATCCACTAAAAGCTGGCTGGATTATTCTTCCTACCTCGATGCAGCCACAGCAGGAGCTTTTGACTTGCGGCAGAATATTCGCTTGCTGGAAAATGTAATGAAATTAGGCGTTGAAGGTTGGCTGCGGTTGATTAAAGCCGGGAGAGTTTGTCCGCAGGAAATCGACTGGCTGCTGTGCCACTATTCGTCTCACTTTTTCCGGGGGCAAATTGTGGAACTTCTGGAACAAGCAGGCTGCATGATTCCTGAAGAAAAATGGTTTACCAACTTATACACAAGGGGAAATACAGGCTGCGCCTCGATTTATTTAATGTTAGAGGAATTGTTCAATTCTGGCAAGTTGCAGCCTGGACAGAAAATCTTTTGTTTTGTCCCGGAAAGCGGGCGCTTTACCACGGCATATATGATGTTAACTGCTGTGGAAAATACCCATAAGCCTATGAGTTCTCAATTTTCTAACTTTCACGAGGTTCCGGAAACTTCGCCTCTCGAAAGCGTTAAACCTGCACACCCCAACTCTCCGCAAGCTTATTTGTTGCGGGAGTTAGCATGGATTTGGCTGAAGTTCGATCGCGAAATTCGTTCTGTTCCCATTGTCCGCAAATTGTACCGAGGAGAGTTTACAATAGAAGATTATCAAGCTTTGCTGTGCAATCTCCGGCCGCAAGTTGTAGAGGGAGCTCGCTGGATTGCTCGCGCTGCTTCTAACATGAGTGACTTTCGCCTGCGATCGACTTTTATCGGCCATGCTCAAGACGAACACCGCGACTATCAAATGCTAGAACAAAATTATGTTTCTGTGGGCGGTGAATTGGCAAAAATTGTGGAATATGATAAGAATATTGGCAGCGAAGCACTATCAGCTTTTATCTTTCACCAAGCATCGCGGGACAATCCGGTTGATTTAATTGGCAGTATGTTTATTATCGAAGGTTTGGGCAATCAGTTGGCGGGAAAGTGGGCAAGACAAATTCAAGAAACTCTCGGTTTGCAATCAGAACAAGTATCGTTTTTAGCTTATCACGGATCGAATGACGAGTCGCATTTAGCCAAACTGGAAAATTTGATTAATGCCGAATGGATGACAGATGATATTGCCCGCCGCATTGTCAAAACCGCTCGCGTAACTGCTCGTTTATATTTGCTGCAATTGGAGGAAATTCGCTAATGCAAAAGCTGCAAAAACAAGATACTGAAAATCTCCCAGATGAGCGAAAAATCCCTTACGCTACCAAACCCTACAACCGCCGAGATCCGAATGTTTGGGATGTGCTATTTTGCGATCGATCTATTCCCGTCGATTTAGTGGCAAAAGCCTACATGATCCGGGATTTGCAAAACTGGACTCGCAGTTATTTGCTGATTCCGATCAAAGTAATTGCTAACTTGTTGCTGGCGGTAATTATGACAACAAAGCGCCTGTTGCCATTTCAATTCCGCGCTTACACTTTAATGCACAAATCGGCTGCATTTTTCCTAAATAACTTTGTCTCGCCCGAAGCTTGTTATTTAATTGTCCGACACATCTGCATCGGCTCCAACATTATCAACTTCTTGATTGACAACGGCCCCGACACCCAGATAGAAAAGTCAAAGCTTTATCCGCGTACTGTTAGCGATTTAGCTGAGAATGCGTTTCTCGAACACGACTTAATTCTCTATAACTTTGTCTGGGATTACAACCAAGCAATGCTGACAAATCCTAACTGGTTGCAAGTCGTCAAAAAACGGGGAATAAATTATGATAGTATTCAACCAGTAGAAGTGGTCATAGATTTTGAAAAACGCAGATGGCTAAATATTCTGGATTTAGAATCGGCGATCGAATTGTTTAAAGTCTTTTATTCTCTGTGTTTGACTAGCGACGAATTTGCGCGAGCAGTGATGTCGCTTCAGTTAGATGAAAACTTCGGACTGTACGTCAGCGAGATTACCGGAAATTGCGACTGGAATCATGTAATTGTCAATCGCCATCCGCTAGCACCAAACAGTCCGTTTAATGCGGCACGCGACTTGTTTTTGCACGGGATAGTTTCGGAATATCTCTATCGGTATTTGGAACTCCAAAAAGAGATGAACTCAACTCCGATTAAATAACCCTAAATACCCGTAGGGGCGGGTTTTACAAATAATATTTAAGAAGCGCAAACAATCTAGATAAACCCGCCCCCACACAACGAATAATCTACATCAACCCTGTCTGTGTTCGCATCGAAAAAATGTACATTTGGATTGTTCGTCTTGGGAGGGCGGGTTTGTCAGATTATTCGTTTCCGACATAGATGGTTGGTAAAACCCGCCCCTACGCAATCTGAAATTATAGTTGATTTTTCAGGTATAAAATTAATAGGAAAAGTCAAGCTGCTGCTAGCTGTGCTTGTTCTGCGGCTTGGGGCAAATTTTGACTTACGACAATCCACTTGCCTGTAAGTGGGTCGCGGTAAGTAATAAACGGATTAGATTTTAAAGGTTGACTGCAAGGTTTAGCGCCCATTTCTACACACTCCCAATAAATGGTATTGAATAACTACTACAACACCATACCTTTAATAATCGGATATTTTGCCTAAAATCCGCGTGATTTATACCTGAACAATAGGTGATATTTTAGGTATGTTTTGGTGACCTAGAACACTGCCTAATGTGATTTAAAACTGCGTTGGCAGTGAGCTGTATCACCAAAAACCTTCTGTAAAAAAAATCTGCCTTCTGGTTTTTACCTTCTACCTTTAAGAAGACCACTATTTTCAGTATACATCTGATATTATTAAGTAAGGTAAAGACGTTTATCAGAGATCCCCTCACAAACTTATGGTGCTATTTGGATTTGGCAAAAAGTCGAGCCTGCCCTCTCCCCAAGAAGCCTTGCCGGGGCGGGCAGAGTCGATGTCGGTACCGACAACTCACTTTGTTAACGGCAATCCGCTCAAACCTCCCTTTCCAAACGGCATGGAGACTGCGTTGTTTGGCCTGGGCTGTTTTTGGGGAGCGGAACGCAAATTTTGGCAGCAAAATGGAGTTTTTTCGACGGCTGTTGGCTACGCGGCGGGGATTACTCCGAATCCTACTTACAACGAAGTTTGCAGCGGGATGACGGGACATAATGAAGTAGTTCTGGTTGTGTTCGATCCGAAAGTAATTAGTTACGAAACGCTGCTCAAAGTTTTTTGGGAAAGTCACAATCCTACTCAAGGAATGCGTCAGGGCAATGATTCTGGTACTCAGTATCGATCGGGCATTTACACATATTCAGCCAGCCAAAAGCAGCTAGCTGAAGCTTCGCGCGATGCCTACCAGCAGGCTTTGACTCCGGCCGGTTACGGCAAGATTACTACTGAAATTATTGAGGCTCCTGAGTTTTATTACGCAGAAAGCTATCACCAGCAGTATCTTGCTAAAAACCCGAACGGTTATTGCGGTTTGGGCGGTACTAAGGTTTGTTTGCCTGCTATGTCTCAGGCTTAAAACTTTTACAAGGGGTAGTTTTTTGGGGCTGTTGCAATAGTCCGGCAGTCCGGCAGGGGTTTAAACCCCTGCCTCAAAGCTTAAGTCGTCTGAAGACGACTGAAAGGTTATTGAGATGGTAAAAGGGATTAGTTGAAAGCAGGTAAAATAATGCTGGCTGGTGTGGTAATTATCAATTTAATGATATCTCTGGTCTGTTTTTATATAGCTGCGAAAGTGTGGAAAATCAGGCGGACGATCGCACGTTTGGAACTTCGGATCGCAGCAATCGAACGCTGTAGCAGCAATGTCCTCAGTATGTCGCCGGATTTCCTTGGTAAAAGGCAGCAAGGTACCCGCCAACTACGACGGCGTTATCAACAACTGGAATTGCAACTGCAACAGGTTCAGCAACTTTTGGGATTGCTGGGTTTGGGACGGATGCTTTGGTCCAGGCGCGATCGACGTTTGAGGTAAGCTATCCTAAAACTGCCGCCCGTGCTGACTCCCTAGGGTTTTCAACAATATTTCTACCTTTGTAAAGGGCTGCGATCGGGCAAACGCCCCTAAAATTGGTGTATGGAGAGAAGTTATAAAAATGTCAACTAAACGTTCAGGATTATTTATTGGCGGTTTGCTTGTGGGTTCTGCGATCGGGGCCGTGACTGGCTTGCTGATGGCACCGCGACCGGGCAAGGAGACGCGGCAGATATTGAAAAAATCGGCCGATGCTTTGCCGGAGTTGGCGGAGGATTTATCGACTAGCGTGCAGTTGCAGGCCGATCGACTTTCTGAAACTGCAATCCGAAATTGGGACGAAACTTTGATTAGACTCAAAGAGGCGATCGCGGCAGGTTTGGAAGCGACTCAGCGGGAACGCCAAACCCTGTCGGAAACTGAAGCTGAAGTGAGTCCCCCGTCGCGCCCTCCCATCCGCTAAATGGCATGAAATTCTCCACCCTCAATCCCAGATTCAAGTGAGTGATCCCATATTTTGGCTAGGACTTTCGATTTTGCTAGTGGCAGTTAGCCTGACTGCTGTTTTAGTGACTTTAATACCTGCAGTGCAAGCGCTGGCCCGGGCGGCCCGCAGCGTGGAAAAGCTCGCTGATACGCTTTCTCGCGAATTTCCGCCCACTTTGGAGGCGATTCGCTTGACGGGGCTGGAAATTAGTGAGTTGACGGATGATGTCAGCGAGGGAGTACAAAGTGCGGGCGAGGTTGTCAAACAGGTCGATCGAAGTATTGGTAGCGCCAAAAAGCAGGCGCAAAATGTGCAGGTAACTACTCGCAGCCTGGTGACTGGGGTTAAGGCTGCTTGGAAAACTTTAACTCGCAAGCCACCGATTTCTGGGACAAATCGCCGATCGACAGATAGATTGTCGCCGAGTCAAAGAAGTGCGCTTTCGGTGAGGGATTCGGGTTTGGAGGACAGGTATTCTGGGGTTTACGGTGCGAGTAATGGGGAATCGCCCAGGTTGAGGAGTAGCGAGGGTTCTGGTTTGCCGGGGGATGCTGAAGAGTTTGAGGAAGTGTCGAAGGATTCTTGATAGTCGATCGCTTTTTACCTTGCTTGTTTCAACTTTTGAATTTCCTCCATACTCAATCCTGTTGTTTGAGCGATCGTTGCTTCATCTAATACATCCAGAAGTCCTTTGGCAATTTCGATCGCTTTTGCTTTCACAGCCTGCTTCACAGCTTTAATAGTAGCATTCCGCTGGTCTTGTATGTAAATTTCCTGATGTTCTAAATCTTCCAACTCTTCGCGCGTTAAATCGGCGCGATTCGCAACTTCAAAAGCTTTCTGAATTGCCTGGACTTCTCCCATTTGTTCCGGTACAACTTCTAAACTTTTGGCATTTTTCAGAAAATATATCCACTTATCGGTTAGAGTTTCTAATTCTTCTAATTTTTTGCCGAATTTGGGTAATTCAACAAACACTAACTCGATATCGTAAATTAGATAGTCAACCAGATAATCTCTTTCTTTGAGGACAAAGCGGGAAATTACTTTGTCGAGATTGGGAAACATTTCAAAGTCAGTAATAGTTAAGGCAATTACCGGATTTAGTAGCGTGTAATCTACTCCTGTGTCTAGTTGAATCGAATAAGCTTTAGCAGCATTGTACAATATCCGCTTTTCAAAGCCTTCTACATTCAATACCTGCATTTCGATAATGACTGTTTGCTCGTTATTCAGCTTGGCTCGGATATCTAAGTAAGTATCTTTAACTCCTCTAATTTTGGGGGGTTGATAGGGATTGAGGATTTCTAAAGATTCGATCGCAGAATTACCTTGGTAGAGGATGGCGTTGAGAAAACTGATGAGGATTTCTTTGTTTTGTTCGTCGCCGAAGATTTTTTTAAAGGCAAAATCTGTTTTGGGATTGATAAATCTCATTTGTGAAACGTCGCCTGTGAAGGAATCGTTCTCGATTAACATTATAGCACAATACGGTTCAGTTAGTGCTAAAAAAACCGATCGTGGGTAGGTTGGGTTGAGGAACGAAACCCAACATTTTCCCTACAATTTTCCACGGGCCCAAGCGTATTGGATTATAGCATTTATGCTCTTTGGTTGAGGGTATGATTAGATCGCAAAGCTTTTCAGTAAGATTGGTGGTTGAGGGGCGAGATCCCTTCAGTTAGATTAGTTACTATAGGGGCGATCGCACATCTAATCTTTTTTATCCAAGTCTTCTGTTTTTGCAGTTTCTGAAGTTGAGGGGAATTCTAGTCGAATGTTAATATCAATTGATATTGTATTTTTCTCAATCACACCTATACCAACTATTTTTACTAATGCTTCTGTAGGTACAGAATTATTTATTTTAAATTCAGGAGAAGACAGAGTTTTATATCCGGCTTCCTGTAGCCGATCGCAAATATTGCGCCAATTTCCTACAGGTTCGTTAGGTACATCTGCGAGTTTTTTAACATATTGGTATAAAGTTTTACATAAATAAACCTCTGCACTTTTGGAACTCTGAAACAGTTGGCGGGCGATTTCGGCGGGACTGCAACCGGAAAGCAATCCTCGGAGGTAAAGTTTTTCTGTTTCTGTTAGTCCCCTGCGCGATCGGGGTGAGATTTGCCGTTTAGCTTCTGCAAAAGCTTGGTACAGCCTTTCTAAATCCCAGTGTTTGGCGGCTTCGGCAAATAAGTCTTCCTTTGGTACCATTGTCGGGTGTGTTGAGATGTGGCTAACGATAGCATAACGGAAATTGCTAGCGTTTGTTAGTTGCTTGGTATCGGTAGCTAGTGTAGTATTATACTAAGACTAAAGATATAAGTGTAAATACTTAGATCAACGGGAGGCGCGATCGCTTCAACTAACGTCAAAGCTAGTATTTGCAAAAGTCAGAGGGCGCTAAGTAAAGTTTTGTAACAAAAAAGCAGTATTTTGCATAAAACTTGCGGACTCAGCCTGATAGATAAATAGAGCTTTAGAAGTACCGCTACTGTTGCGGTTCATCGGGGCTAAGGGTTCATGAGGGCGATCGGCCGATCGGCTTTTACAACAAACAGTTTATTTAATCCAAGCAAACACAGGGCAAGTCTATGTACTTGTCTCTAATCAACACGAGGGAATAACGTGTCTAATTTTTTCACGCCTGAATTTAATAACGAAAGTGCGATCGCACCTTGGAATGCCAGCCTAGAACCGACTAAGGCAATTATCCCGCAGCTAGATGCTAACCGCGTCCTAACCGGGGGTGTTGGTGAGGAAGTTAATCTCCCGACTTTAACGCCAGAAGCCTATGAAAATATCATCTTGCCTGAGGATTTGCTAACCCGGATGGCTAGTGCAGTGAGCACGGACTCCAACAGCAGTTTACCGGATAGCTCTGTCGATTTGCTAACAGGTCAGGCGATGTCAGAAGTCTATGGGGATTTGAGTAAGTTTGCAGCCGATCCAGATTTCGCAGCTAAGCTGAATGTGGCTTTTGGGGAAAACTGGGATGCTGCGGCTGCGAAAGCCTTAGCTGAAGGATGGTTTCAGGGAGATTTTAGCGATATCCCGTCGGTGAAGGTTGTCTCGTCTGCTGAGATTGGCGGGGCGAATGGGGCTTTTGCAGCAGCGACGGATACGATTTATTTATCGAAGGAATTTTTGACTCAGAATGTGGCGAATCCGGCGGCGGTGGCGGATGTGTTGCTGGAAGAAATCGGGCACTCTGTTGATGCGCGGTTGAATGTTACGGATTCACCGGGAGATGAGGGGGCGATTTTTGGGGCGATCGTTCAGGGTAAGGAGTTGAGTCACGGTGAGCTTCAGGGGTTGAAGAGTAAGGACGATCGGGCGACTGCCACTATAGATGGAAAGGTTATTGAGATAGAAGAGCAGCGGCTTTTAGGTGGATCGCAGGGAACAATACTGGGAGTAGATGGATCAAGCATTCTTCTAGGTGGAGCACTGACTAGAAACGATAGCAACAATCCCACCAGGGACGGCAAGTTCGCTGATGATTACCGTTTCGATAATCTCAGTCCAGGTCAACAATTGCAACTCGATTTGAACTCAGATGACTTTGATAGTTTTCTGCAACTGGTAGATGAAAGAACTGGTCGAGTTATTACTCAGGATGATGATGCTGGTGGCAACAGAAACTCTCGCTTGAGCTTTACTGTACAACCAAATATCAATTATATAGTACGGGCTACCAGCTACGATCCAGGTGAGACCGGCAATTACACAATCAGTTCTATAAACTTATCGAATATTTCTCCAGACCCGGATGGAGCGCCAGACAAAGCCAAACCTTTAGTTCTTCAGGGAAAAAGCCTAAGTAATGGTCAAAATGGTGGCATCATTGAGAGTGAAAATATCGGTCGTAACTACAACTATGGCAAAGATTCTGCTGACTACTACAAGTTCTCACTGAATGAAGCTAGACGAATTAACATTGCGTTGGACAACTTAACAGCGGACGCAGATCTAGTGCTATTTAGAGAAGGTGATAACACTTTCAGAGAGGAATCTGGAAGGTCATTTACAAATCCTGAAGCTATCAGCCGTGAGTTGCAGCCTGGCACTTATTTTGTCAAAGTTATTCCCTACGAAACAGCACAAACTGATTACAAACTGCGGATTACTGAACTCACTGGAAATATTGAGGAAAAGGGATTGTGGAGAGGTTATGATGAAGAAAATAAGTTCTATAACAATGGAGTAAATTTATATCGCTTTGACAAAAATGGACGCCAAGACAATCTAGGTATTGAGTCTGATAAAGATACAATTGTAGTCATTCATGGCTGGACGGATAGCACTGAAACAGATAGTGACGGAAAAGAAAGCCCAATCAAATCGTTAGGGAAAGCTGCTGCTGAGAAATATACTAATTATCAAGTGCTTGCTTTAGATTGGCGCGATCCTGCAAGAAACTCCACAAGTTCTGATCGCAAAGATAAAGGTCGAGATAGTGTGTTTCCATATCATGGTGCCCGCTCAATTACACCCGTAGCTACATGGGCTGTTAACACACTCATAAATTTGGGAATTAATCCAAATAAGCTCAGTATTTTTGGTCATAGTTTAGGTTCTCATCTCGGCACTGAAATAGGACGCATATTCAATGAAGATAAAAAATTAGGGCAGCTTAAGAACTTTGTTGCACTAGATCCGGCTCATGACATAAATGACTATGACCTTGACGGAAACATACCAGGCGATCAAAAGGTTAAGGAAAAGTGGGATTTTGCTCAAAGAAGTCTAGCACTTGTTGGCAAAGAGGGGGGGGTAGGTGTAGAAGGCATCGCAGGTTCTAGTGAGGGAGCTGCAAGAGCTCAGGATTCTCTTGTTGTTGACCTTACTGATGAGCGTATCAATCCGGGAACATATCACATCGCTCCAGTCAAAATCTTCCAAAAAGCTTTGGAAAAAAACTATTTAAAGTTGGAAGAAAACTTAGCTTTACCTAATGGTCTCATACGGAACTCCTATGATGACAATGCTTCTGTCGCTCACTTTCGGAATGGGAGACATGAAGGGAAAATAGTAGCTAAGTCAGATGGAACCATAGAGACACTGGAATATGTCAATAGGACTGGTTTCTTCGGCGAACTCAAAGGTGATGGACGAGCATGGACAAGCTGATACTATCCGTTTTTGTACAAGTGCAATTTCTCTCCCTTGTCATGTGCGATTGTCTTCAATATTTCCTCACTAAAACTCAGTCCAATTCACAGTTAAAAACAAGTAACAATGGCATTAAGATTTACCAATGATAATGGTCTTATTCGCTTGCTTGGCGATAATACCTCAGAATCTATTACCCTATCGCCTGGAGAACTAACAAATATTCCTGGCGGTGTTTGGGTTCGCGGTGGTAACGATACAGTCATAGGTTCTGCTGATAGTGAACTCATTCTAGGAAACGAGGGTCTAGATAGCATTTCAGGCGGTGCTGGTAACGACACTCTCAGCGGTGGCAAAGATAGCGATTTTGTAGATGGAGGCATTGGCAACGATTTAGTCAAAGGCGATCAAGATTCCGATACCATCAGAGGCGGAGACGGAAACGATAGTTTATTTGGTGGTAGAGGCAAAGATCAACTTTTTGGCGATGCTGGAGATGATTTCCTGTCAGGTGATAGGGACAACGATACACTCACTGGCGGACTGGGAAGAGATACATTTGCCCTATCAACAGGCGAGGGTTTAGATATCATCACCGACTTTGAGAATGGCATTGATTTAATCCAGCTACCAGCAGGTCTGAATTTTGATGCTATCTCAATTGAAAGTACAGGTGGTAATGCAGTGATTACTGTGAAAAGTACAGGTGAATCATTCGCTCAATTGAATAATATTGAAGGTTCCAGCATCACAAGAGCTAACTTTGCGAGTAGTGGGGTGCAGCCTGTACTCTCATCCTTAGAGCCTACTATGCCTCCAGTCCCATCCATACCTGGAATTCCTGTCCCGTCAGATATCAGCTTTTAATCGCGACTGTAAGAGGAATAATGCTAAGCGATCGCCCTTTTTTCCCGAAATAACCAAAAGGGCGATCGCCTTTCCCATGTCGAATCCCTGCATTGCGATGGCTCCTTTCCATCCAGCTATCCCAAAAACGATCGCCCTTTCCTTCCCAAAGTGCGATCGCTCTTTCATCAATCAATAAAAACTTCTGGTTGTTGTTAACTACAAATCTAAACGTGATAAGCAGTAATAGCCACTATTCCATCAGCACTGTAAATAGCTTCGATGCGTCTAAAAGTAGAATGAGTCCACCATACTTTCAGGCGATTTCCTTGAGCCGGAGCTGTACCAATTTTACCGTAGCCTGCTGTCAAGAGAAGTAACTCAAATTCTGTAGAAGGCAAAGTTTTGGCAGTAATTTGAATGATGCCGTCAAGCTTATGCTTATCAAGGGTCATAGCTACCTTGGTAAGTGCTATAGATACGGTAGCCAGGGAATACTAAAGCAATGCCAATGGGACTGTGAATAGTCCCCGGATAGCTTTCTTCGGGCTCGCTACCCCCAATCCGAATTTTGAGCGCACCCAGCCAAATGTAAAGCCCTGGAATTAAAGTATCTAAACTGTAGGCGATCGCCCGCATTTGAAGATCCGGGGGATTAATCGGTTTTAAATACTGTGGCTTTTCAGGTTGAGAAATGGACATGGCACTGATTCCTGTGCGGTATGGTGGAGAAGCGGTCTTGTTGAGAACATTTTAACATAACCTAAGTTTCACTTGCAAATTGTCAAGCTTAATTAATCTTATTTTACTTTAACTTGCGTAAGTCAGTTTGTCGGCATTTATGAAGACTACTCAAAGCTCGATCGCCCTTTTTGTCCGAAAGTGTGATCGCCCTATAATTTCAGCATGGCAACAACTGTCAAATTCAACAGAGCGAGCGGTATAATTAAAAAATCAACATCAAATACAGTCAATTAATGCCATGATTGCTAATTTGCCCATCAAGCTGCCTCACTTACCCAACAGCTTGCCCAGCGAAGGTTCTGTCCGCATTGAGTTGGTCAACGGACTCTTAATATTTAGCGCTTCTATTCAAACCCAGGAACGAATTCAAACTTTAACAGCTCAACAACAAGCATCAAATCTCACTCCCGAAGAACAAACAGAATTGGATGGATATCGAGAATTCATTAGCTATCTAAATTTGGTAAATGAAACCATGAAAAATACTTTTCTATATCCTTTGCGAGGCACTGTCATTGGCTATGATGAGCCGTTTGAACCTGCGGTTTCCTTGGAAGATTGGGAAGTGTTACAATGATTGTACTAGATACTCATATATGGGTTTGGTGGGTTGACGATAACACACGACTGACTCAGAAACATCGGGACTGGATACAACAATATCAATCTCAAGGTTTAGGAATCAGCATCATTTCTTGTTGGGAGGTTGCTAAATTAGTAGAAATGGGAAGACTTACTTTGTCCGTTACAGTTGATGAGTGGTTAAAACAAGCTTTGGCTTATCCCGGAGTGCAGCTACTCGAACTCACCATTCCCATCATTGTCGAGTCAACTAAACTCACAGGTTTTCACCGCGATCCAGCAGATCAAATCATTGTGGCAACTGCGAGGATTTGCGGGTGTCCCTTACTAACTGCTGATGCAAAAATTCTGGCATATCCTGATGTACAGACTCTTCAGTGACCTGTAAAAAATGCCTTCGCCCCGGCCGCAAACCCTGGTTTCGCTGCTACTTTCAGTGAGGGAAAATACATGAAAATTCGAGAATCTCAAGGTAAGAGTGTCTGGAACCATTCTGAGGGTTGGTGCTGCGAGCCTCTTGACCCCATACCGCCCCAGGGCTGTTTCATTCTTGGTAGGGGCCGTGCCCCCGTGCCGGCCCTTTTGGCCTGAAACCCCCATTCGATGATTGGTGGCGGGGGTAGGCACGGGGGCACTACCCCTACAAAAACCTCGTTTTTGGTGAGAATGAAACAGCCCCCCATACCGCCTGGTCATATTGCCCTAGCCGTTGAAGCGATAGATATTAATCTTGTAGACTGGGATATCGAAGAAATTGGCGAAAAAGCAGGTTTTGATATTCAGTACAAATACACGGGAGTGAATGACCCGAAAGATTCATCTTTAGCTTGCGTAAGTCAGTTTGTGGGTATCTATGAAGACTTCTCAAAGCTCGATCGGCCTCTCGAAGCTTTGATTGTGGCCGGCATCCCTTGTCATCTATTTAATAGGACTTACCCATGAGGCCCAGAAACCGGGTTTTTTATCAAAATACTTCGTTGTAGGCTGCAGATTCGGTAAAAAACCCGGTTTCTTTAGTCGGAGTGCATCAGTCCTGTCTGATAATGTTTTGGGCGTAGCGCAATTGTTTCTTTTTCCGAAAGTGCGATCGCCCCTCGGACATCTCAAATCCCAAAGTGCGATCGGCATCTCTAAGTTAAGATATAAACTGAGAAATTACCCTCATAGCAATACAACAGGAATGTGCGATCGGAAATTCTCAAAATCTTTATCAGTAGTGAAAATGCTGTAACCACGACGATGAGCAACGGCACATAACAGAAAATCAGTATTTGAACCCTGAATGCCATTACTGCGACAGGTATTGAAAAACTCTGCGGCTAACTCATAATCTTCAGTTGTTAGCTCTAAATCAGGAAAAGCACGAAGATACTCTTGTAATCGAATAAATTGTTCCTTGTAGCGCACCCCAGAAAGCACCTCCTGACGAATAGCCCCCAGTAAAACAACTCGTCCATCTGCAATCAAATCGCGTAGGACTTTAACGATCGCGATCGCATCATTTGTTGTGTTACGCCGCAAAGCCAGCGACCAAACCGAACTATCAACAAGAACATTCATGTTGTTTGTCGCTGTTGCTTGTAGTTATAATCTTCCTCGTATTCAATAGTACCAAACAATTCTAATATTTTTAATTGTTTGCGACGTTGGATGTACTCGCGTAAAGCTGCTTCGATTAATGTAGTAGGTGTTTGATGGTTACTCAAATCAAGGGCTTCTTGAAGAAGAGTTTTGTCAATTTCGAGCGTAGTTACCATGTATTTTCCTCGTGCAAGTAGGGTATCACGTAATTGCCACCGAACAATGCTGTAATTTTAGTGTAGCACTGAAACTCTATCAATGAGCGATCGCTTTCTGCATTGAGTTCGCGGGAGAATGAAAAGCCTGTTTAGCTTGCGTAAGTCAGGCAAGTCTTTATGAGGACTCGTCAAAGCTCGATCGCGATTTGGAAGTTTTGATTGCAGCCGGCATCCTACGTCATTTATTTAAAATACTGACTGACAACGATGACATCGATTTGAAGCCTGTAACGCAATACCTCAAAGCAGTCTAATAATGTCTTGGGCGTAGCGCAATTGTTGCTTTTTTAAAGTGCGATCGCCCTTATTGTCCGAAAGTGCGATCGCCTTACAATGATGTCAAATATATTCAATCCTCCCGATCATTTCTTCAGGCGCATACACTTCATAAATTAAAATCAAACTACGGATAATCTCGCCCACAGAACGAGAATTAGGAGGACAATAGACAATCCCCGGATAATCTGTGGTATCGCTTGCCATAATTAAAAAATCGTCATCGTGAGTTACTATCACGCGCTGCTGTTCCCGAATAAATGCCAGGTGTGACTCATCGCTTTTAGTACGCAATCCTGCATCAACTGTTGTTGTAACATCTATCCCGTAACGACGCAAACCGCGCGCAATGTTAGAGTCAATATGTTCGTCTAAATGAAAACGAATTTGCTCACTCACCTCTAATTGCCCTCAATTTTTCTTGTAACGGAGATGGTGGACTATTGCGCTTTAATTCTTCCACAATAGCTCGACTTTCAGCCGTGCGACGATCAATTTCTTCTCGATGATCGTAATAGTAGGTCATTGCAGCATGAACTGAGGCAAGTGGTAAGTCATACTTGCCGGCGATTTCTTCTACAGAAATTCCCATTTTCAGATACATTTCGGCGATGTGTGCTACAGCAATTCGATGGCCCGCAATGCGTGGCTTACCACCAAGTACGCCAGGTGTAATTTCGATATGTTCTGTGATGACTGATTCCTTAGACATCTTAGTTAAAGGCTCTTAATCAGTAATGTTTAACCTCTTTCATATTAACACCAACAAATTCAGCGCGCTCGCCTTTTCCTCTTTCTCATCAATCGGTTCTGCGCTCGCCCCTCTCTTATCCCCAATCTCCAAGGGCGATCGCCATCCCTAAGTTAAAATATAACTTATCAGATTCAGAAAGGACAAGTTATGCCCGTAAACTGGAGAGAACATATCGTTAGTACCCCCGACGTACTGCGAGGTAAACCAAGAATCAAAGCCACTAGAATTCCCGTTAGTCTGATTTTAGGTTATTTAGCATCAAATAATACTGTCGAACAAATTATCGACGAGTTTCCCGATCTACTCAAAGAACAGATAGATGCTTGTCTTGATTATGCTCGCGATTTGTCAGATTTTGAAAAAGTGCGATCGCTCTTATTTAAAGAATGTTAATATCGAAGCCTGGATAGTGTGTACAGACTGCAAGGCGTTGAGTTTGAATGGGACACACACAAATTCCAGATTAACCTAGAAAAGCATGGCGTTAGCTTTGAAGAAGCCGCAGAAGTTTTCTTCGATCCATTCTATCAGGAGGGAGATGCAACGGCTAATGACGAACAGCGTAACTTTATCCTGGGTTACTCCCGCACTCAACGCCTATTACTGGTTGTTTATGTAGAACGCAGCTTGCGAATACGCATCATTTCTTCCCGTCCTGCTACCCGCACTGAAAGGAAATTATATGAACAATTCTGAAGAAGAAATAAAATTGCAATTGCGACCTCGTACAGCGGAAAGAGTCTCGCTAAACATTCCAATAGATACTTTAGCATCACTTCAGAAAATAGCGGCTAATCGAGATATGTCTGTAGAAGCATTGCTTAAGTTTTATATAGGGCAAGGCTTACGGGAAGACTTAGCTAAAGTCTTTTCAGAACGCTTGCTGGACAAAACTGCTCAAGTTTTGGCTAGACACCTGGAGTCAGCCGAAGAAATATCAACTATTATTCGAGAAATTCAAGCTGAAACTGCACGTTAAATGACAATAAGGTTCAGTTAAAACTATTTATTCCTCGGAGATCCCCCTAAATCCCCCTTAAGAAGGGGGACTTTGAATAAGTTCTTGTCCCACCCCCTACTCCCCTTCGTAGGGGCGGTGCTACCCCTACTCCCCGTGCCCGCCCTAGGCTAGGAGGGATCGAGCTTAACTGAACCGTATTGCGTTAAATGATGGCGCGATTTAAGTACCAAACTAAAAGGCGATCGCCCTTTCCTTCCAAAAGTGCGATCGCCCTTATCTAACTTCTCTTCTCCTCACATTACTAAGCAACTGCAAGTTCATATTGCAGAACTAAAATTTCATCAGCTTTCAACATAGCCATAGCATATTCACTTCCTTGACTATCAGCAAACTCCACTAAATACTGACATTCCTTTTCCGTATCATACACTTCAATAATAGTTCCCACAAGTCCAACTGGCAAACTAGAAATAGATGCGTATTCTGGTTCCACTAGCGCTAATCGCGTATTTGAAATCGGCTTGAGAATCGCAATAGAATCCAAAACTCTAAAGTGTTTGATCATAGTTTAACAAAAGCTGAAATCCAACAACGGTTAGAATTAGTTGAAGTAATTCCCCAGAAGTACCTTCTCAAGGTTTTTAGGGGCAGGTTTAGTTAGGATATACGCAATCGCAGCGAGTTTACCCATTTCACGCACCCGCCCCACGCTAGGATATAGGCCTTACTTAGGCCTTAAGTTCGCGCTGCTAAACTCAGAAGCCACAATCATCGACCCAATCCCCGCATCCGTAAATATTTCTTGCAGCAAAGCGTGAGGAATTCGACCGTCAATAATGTGAGCACCCTTCACACCCTGAGCCAAACTCCGCACACAACAATTAACTTTCGGAATCATCCCCCCAGACACGACTCCCGACTCAACCAACTGTCTCGCTTCTTGAATATCTAACTTAGCAATCAGACTATCCGGCTTGTGATAATCCTCCAAAATTCCCGCCGTATCAGTCATCAAAATCAACTTTTCTGCTCCCAAACCAGCCGCAATTTCCCCAGCCACTGTGTCAGCATTAATGTTGTAAGATTGACCTTTTTCATCCGCTGCCACGCTCGACACCACCGGAATATAGCCGCTGTTCACCAAAGACTCCAAAATCTGGATTTTCACGCCGCTGACTTCACCAACAAATCCAATTCCTTCCCGGCCATCTGGACGAGCTTGAATCAGATTGGCATCCTTGCCGCACAATCCCACTGCTTTGCCGCCAGCTTGGTTGATTAACGAAACAATTTCCTTATTTACTTTACCCACCAAAACCATTTCTACAACTTCCATCGTCGCCGCATCAGTCACTCTCAAACCATCCTTAAATTGCGGCTCAATTCCCAATTTTTCGAGCCAAATATTAATTTCCGGGCCGCCGCCGTGAACCACAACCGGACGCATCCCCACGCAAGCTAGCAGCACAATATCCCGAACCACCTTGTCTTTGAGATTGCTATCTTTCATCGCCGCACCGCCATATTTGACCACAATGGTGCGACCGGCAAAGTGTTGAATGTAAGGCAGTGCTTCGGACAGCACCTCTACTCGATTAGTGTCCGAATTCCTAACAAAATCGCTTTGTTTGAGCATGGGTAAATTACAGAAGAGTAAAAACTTAATTCTAAACTTTAATGGCTAAAGCACATATCAACAGCCACAAAAATCACTTTTTCCCTTGAATTTATCCACGGGCAGGCTCGATCGCCCTTATTGAACCCCATGCTCAAAAAAATCATAGGTTTTTTTTATAAAAACATTAAAATTTATGTATTATAACTTATAGATTTTTTGCTACAGTCAAGAAATGTATAACTCCCTAGATTTACTTAACGTTTTATGTTAACTGCAGTCGCCCAAGACTCCGAAAACCTTCAGTACAAGCTATCATCAGAGGCTGATCCCTCCCCCCGGATGACGGTATTTTGCGATTTAGACGGGCCCATAGTCGATGTGTCCGATCGCTACTATGCCACATATCAACAGGGATTGGCCGATACTCAAGCAGCTTATCTCGATCGGGGAATCAACCTCAACCTTCAAATCCTCAGCAAACAGCAGTTTTGGCAGATGAAGCAAAACCGAGTGCCCGATGCTGAAATAGCCAAAAGTTCCGGCTTGTCGGGAGAAGAAATTAACGCTTTTCTAGGATGCGTGAGTCGGATTGTCAATCAGCCAGACTTGTTGCACTTAGATCGCATCCAGCCGGGAGTGCAATGGGCGATCGGACTTCTGCACTCCCGCGGCGTGCGGCTGATTTTAGTCACCCTGCGGCCGAGAAATCAAGCCGTTCAACTGTTACAAAATTACGGTTTAGCCAGACTGTTTACCAGCATTCGCGGCAGTCAGATGGCGGATGCCGCCTATCACAACTATACAGCCTTAAAAACTGAATTGTTGGCTGAAGTTGCAGAAGAATTTGAGTCATCGCTGGGTTCGGCTTGGATGATCGGAGATACAGAAGCAGACATCCTCGCAGGAAAAGCATTAGGAATACCTACAATTGCCGTTACCTGCGGAATTCGCAGCCGCTATCAACTGCAAAAGCACCAGCCTAATTTCATTCTCAGCGACTTGATTATTGCCGTTCATCACTTATTAGGTTCTGGCCAACAAGTAATAGTAGAATGACAATATTCCCGCTCACAACAATTAAAGGTTTTGACAAAATCTTGACAGTTACAGGTAAAGTAATATATGATTCTCTCAAATGTGTTGATGCTCATCTACACACCTAGCCCAAACCTTGAAAACCCCATAATTCCGTTGAGGTGTGTAGATGCAATATGTAGTAAGCTTTTCAGGGTGCAAAATTGATATTTTTGAGACGAGAAACCTCGATAGCGTCCCTTGCCTGTGTCCCCTTGGGACGAGGGCGTAGCGGAACGTCATAGACCAATAAGACCGTCCGGCGTTGCTGATTAACGGTATGAACCAACTTTTTGCTTAAAGTTACAAAACCCACCCTACTTGGCTTGTGGCAATTCCGAACTCTTCAATTCATACCTGTATTAAGCAACGCCCACTTTTTAAGTAAGTACATACATTGTCTCTAAGTCAAATTTTGGCAACACAGCAAAAATGAAGGAAATATTCAACAGTCTTTTGTATCCATTTCAAATACCATTTCTGGCATCATCTCGAATTTATTGGTTGTATGTGCTTTCAAGTGTTTTACTGGCGACAATACTATATATATTTGGTTCAGCAAATCGGGACAAACAGAAAAATTTACTAGAATACCTTTTACCTAAAGAAGTTTATTTACATCCCTCATCTATTACTCAATACAAATATTTTTTTTGTATTTCCTTGTTCGAGATATTTTTCGTAGTGCCAACAACACTATTTGTAGCAAATGTTGCCGATATAACTTGCCAAATTTTGATCCAAATTACGGGCATCACCACACCTTTTGTCGTCACGATTCCCCAATTATGGCAGCATATCATATTCAGCATTTTTTTAGCATTATTAGGTGACTTTGCTAATTTTTTCTACCATTATCTGGCTCATAAAATTCCTATTTTGTGGGAATTCCATAAAGTACATCATTCAGCCGAAGTCATCACACCATTGACGGTATATCGCATTCATCCATTCGAGCTGTTTTTAGGTACAATAACGATTGTTACAATCACTAATTTCGGAGCGGGCATCTGGATGTACTTATTTGGGAACGCGATGAAAGAGCTATTAGTTTATGGAGTCAGCTTTGAGATTTTTATCTTTTATTTAGCAGGATATAACTTGCGTCATTCTCATATCTGGTTAGCTTATCCTCAGTGGCTCAGTCATATTTTCATCAGTCCAGCACAACACCAAATTCATCATAGTGTAGACCCCAAACATTATGATAAAAACTTTAGTTATATTTTCGCATTTTGGGACTTGATGTTTTGCAGTTTATACGTGCCAAGCAACTATGAAAAATTGAGCTTTGGTTTAGCCAATGGAGAATCAAATTTGTTTAATAGTGTCACCAATATATTTTTACAGCCTTTGAGAGCAATTAGGCAGGGAATCAGCAAAAAGTCAGTCTGATGTAAATGCCTTTTAACTCACTGTTGATATTTTCCCATCTGGCATTTACTTAATTGAGAACAGCTATAGGTGGTTAAGTATAATAGTAATGGATTCGCGCTACTAAAAAATAGTTATTGCCGTCATTTTATAGCAGTTAATATGAACAAAGAACCCTTAGATTCACGCCATCAGACCACTGTCTTTAATCAAGATTCACATCTAACAACAGAAATGAAATATTCTCAAAACAAGTGTATTCATCAGGTATTTGCAGACCAGGTAGAAAAAACACCTAATGCAGTAGCAGTCGTATTTAAAAACCAGCAATTGACCTACAGAGAATTGAATGCAAAAGCTAATCAATTGGCACATCACTTGCAAGTGATGGGGGTAAGATCAGAGGTATTGGTGGGTCTATGCGTAGAGCGCTCTATTGAAGTAATTATAGGAATTCTCGGTATCCTTAAAGCGGGTGGAGCTTACGTTCCTTTAGACCCTGCTTATCCCCAAGAACGTCTGGCATTTATGTTAGAGGATACTAACTTAAAAGTGGTTTTAACTAAGACAGAGTGGATAGAGATACTACCTGTTATTACCGCTTCAGTGATTTGTCTTGATGCAGACTGGCAGAAAATTGAGCAACAAAGCCAAGAGAATCCAGTGTGTGATGTGACACCAGAAAATCTCGCTTACTTAATATATACTTCTGGCTCTACTGGCAAGCCAAAAGGAGTACAAATGCCCCACGCCAGTGTTGGATATTATTTGCAAGCGATCGCTAAAATATTACCAGTTAATAGCAATGATGTTTATCTCCACACAGCTTCTTTCTCTTTTACTGCCTCAGTCAGACAATTATTCTTGCCTTTATCCCAAGGTGCTACAAGTATCATTGCCACCCGTGAACAAACTAGAACTCCCCTGAGCCTATTTGAATTAATCCAAACACAGGGTGTCACTATCTCTGATGGTGTACCTTCCGTGTGGCGTTATGGACTGATGGCTTTAGAAAGCTTAGATATAAAATATACTGAAGCATTAAGCGAATCAAAATTAAGATTAATAGTATTTGGTGGCGAATTACTACCCTATCAATTAATTAAAAAGTTACGCAACCTCTTTAAAACACCACCCCGCTTTTTTAATGTTTTAGGTCAAACAGAAACTATTGGACATGGTTTTTATCCCATTCCAGAGGACTGCAACCTGGAAGAGGGATATGTCCCAGTCGGTCATCCTCTGGAAAACATTCAGCAGGTTTATGTACTCAATTCCCATCTTGAACCAGTAAAAACTAATGAATCTGGTGAAGTATATGTTGCAGGTTCTACCTTAGCTCGTGGCTATCTTCACCGGACTCAAGCCAATGCAGAAAATTTTATCTCTAATCCCTTTAATCCACAACAGCGACTTTTTAAAACTGGTGATGTAGCTCGCTACTCAAGCGACGGTACTTTAGAAATTCTTGGTCGTATCGACCTGCAGGTAAATATCCGGGGGATGCGAGTTGAACTGGAAGAAATCGAATCAGTATTGAAATTTCATCCTAATATCCGGGAAGGTATAGTCACTGTAAGAGAAGATATCCCAGGAGACCAGCGCCTAGTAGCCTATATTGTAGCTAACAATCAAGCCTTTAATTGGGGAGAAATCCGCAGTTTTTTAGAGCAAAAACTACCAGATTATATGGTTCCTAATGCCTTTGTGCTGATGGAGAAACTGTCAGTATTACCCAACGGCAAATTAGACCGCAACAGTTTACCTGCACCAAATATATCTGCTGAGATTCGTAACTTTGTTGCACCCCGTACCCCAAAAGAACAAGTTATAGCTAACATTTGGGCGGAAGTTTTACGACTGCAAAAAGTAGGTATTTATGATAATTTTTTGGAATTGGGAGGACATTCCCTGCTTGCCAGTTTAGTTATATCTAGATTGCGCGAAGCCTTATCTGTGGAATTATCGGTCAGCGTTTTATTTGAATCGCTTACTGTAGCCAGTTTAAGCGAACATATTGAAGCTTCCTATTATCACAACCAGCAAAATCAAACCTTACCAATATTAGAGTCACTTGACCGTTCTGTTGAATTACCTTTATCTTTGATTCAGCAGCGATTTTGGTTTCTCGACCAAATGGAAGGGGCAAATGCTGCCTATAATATTGCCAGAGCGTTGCGTTTAGTTGGTCGGCTGAATTTAACAGCACTCCAACAAGGTATAGAGTCAATTATTCAACGCCATGAAACCCTGCGTACTTCCTTTGGCATGGTAGATGAAAAACCAGTGCAATTTATTGCTGCAACTCTACCATTTACTTTACCATTAGTGGACTTACAAGAATTACCAGAAGTTGAGCGACTGACTGAATTACAAAGATTAATTACCGCAGAATATACAAAACCTTTTGATTTAAGCACTGCACCTTTATTAAGAGTCAAACTCATTTGCATAGAGTCAGAGTCCCATGTGTTGCTGGTGACAATGCACCATATTATCTCTGATGCTTGGTCAGTGGGAATTTTCTTTAAAGAATTGTCTAATTTTTATACCGCTTCTCCCTTACCAGATTTGCCGATTCAATATGCAGATTACGCTTACTGGCAACGTCAGTGGCAGCAAAATGATATTATCACCACCCAGCTAAACTACTGGAAACAACAATTAGCAGATGCTCCACCTGTAATAAAACTACCAACAGACCGACCGCGTTCTGCTATCCAGACATTTCGTAGCAGCATCGAGAGGTTTAAGTTGGGTTATGACCTGACTAGCAAGCTGAAAACCCTAAGTCAGAAGTCAGGTGCTTCGCTATTTATGACTCTCCAAGCGGCTTTTGCGACGTTGCTTTATCGCTACACTGGTCAGGAAGATATTGTCATCGGCTCTCCTATTACTAACCGCAACCGTCCAGCCCTTGAGTCATTAATTGGTTTTTTTGTCAACACTCTGGTTTTACGCACCGGCTTAGAGAACAACCCCACATTTAGAGAACTTCTAGCTCAGGTGCGACAGGTTGCGCTCAATGCTTACTCTCACCAAGATGTACCTTTCGATCGACTGGTTGAATTTCTGCAACCACAACGTCTCCTCAGCCACAGTCCGCTATTCCAGGTGATGTTCGTATTGCAAAACTCCCCAGTGGAAAAACTGGAATTGCCCGGTTTGAGTGTAACGCAGATCGAATTAGACAGACCGACCGCAGGTGCGACTTTTGATTTAACCCTGTCGATGCAGGAAATAGACTCAGAACTCAGGGGGGCATTTGAATATAATGCCAACTTGTTTGATGCTGGCACCATTGCACGGATGGCAGAGCATTTTCAAACCTTGGTAGAGGCGATCGCTACCAATCCAGACGAGTGCGTGGGGCAATTACCATTACTAACAGCAGCAGAACAGCATGAATTACTAATTGAATGGAATCAGACCCAAACTAATTATCCTCATCAATGTATCCATCAATTATTTGAGGAGCAAGTAGAAAAAACGCCTAATGCGGTAGCGGTAGGATTCAAAAATCAACAACTCACCTATCGGGAGTTAAATCATCGAGCCAATCAACTGGCACATTATTTGCAAAAGCTGGGTGTGGGTGAAGAAACTTTGGTGGGAATTTGTTTAGAGCGATCGCCTAATACAATCGTAGCCATGCTAGGGATTCTCAAAGCTGGTGGTGCTTATTTACCTCTAGATCCCACCTATCCCAGCGAGCGCTTGGCGTTTATGCTCCAAGATGCACAAGCCTTTTTACTGTTGACAGAACAGCAGCTATGGGGACAACTGACCACTGTTGAGCAGATTTGTATAGATAGCGACTGGTCTGTAATTTGCCAAGAGAGCCAGCAGAACTTAAAGTGTAATACCACCGCCGATAATTTGGCTTATGTCATATACACATCAGGGTCAACAGGTCAACCTAAAGGTGTGATGGTTCCTCATCGCGGGGTGGTGCGATTAATACGAAATACGGACTATATAGATTTACAACCAAAAGATGTCATCGCCCAAGCTTCTAATACCTCCTTTGACGCTGCTACCTTTGAAATTTGGGGAGCATTACTCAATGGTGCAAAAGTAGCGATGTTGGAAAGAGAAACAGTCCTCTCACCGCGAGATTTTGCCAGCAGCTTACAAACTCAGGGAGTTACAACCCTATTTATCACTACGGCACTGTTTAACCAAATGATTCAAGAAGTGCCGTTAGCATTTGCATCCCTACGCTACTTATTATTTGGTGGTGAAGCTGTTGACACCCGGCGGGTGCGACAGTTGTTAGCAGCAGGTGCGCCCCAAAAGTTGTTACACGTTTACGGTCCTACCGAGAATACAACTTTTTCCACCTGGTATCATATCCAGCACATAGAACCAAAAGCAGAAACAGTTCCTATTGGTCGAGCGATCGCCAATACCCAAAGCTATATTCTCGATCGCTATTTGCAACCTGTACCTATTGGTGTATCAGGAGAACTTTACCTTGGTGGTGCAGGTTTAGCCAGAGGGTATTTCAATCGTCCAGACTTAACATCTGAGCGATTTATTGCTAACCCTTTTGTGGAAGATGAGCGACTTTATAAAACTGGAGACTTGGCACGCTTTTTACCAGATGGAAATGTTGAATTTCTGGGACGCATTGATCACCAAGTTAAAATTCGCGGGTTTCGCATTGAACCAGGAGAAATTGAAACGGCACTGAGCCAACATCCCCAAGTTCAGCAAGCGGTGGTAATTGTCCGGGAAGACGATCCAGGAAATAAATATTTAATGGCTTATATTGTGAGTGAAACAGAAACATTGACCAGTAGTAAATTGCGTCAGTTTCTGAAAGAACACCTGCCTGAATATATGATACCAGCGGCTTTTGTGACGCTCAAAGCCTTACCCCTGACTCCTAATGGTAAAGTGGATCGGCAAACTCTGCCAAAGCCAGAGACAACAAATTCAGAACTAGAAGCCGCTTTTGTCGCACCTCGTAATTGGCTTGAAGAACAATTAGCCGAAATCTGGTGTACAGTGTTACATCGTCAGCAGGTAGGCATCCATGATAACTTCTTTGAATTGGGGGGACACTCTCTCCTGATAACATCTGTAATATCTCGCATTCGAGAAAGTTTTGCGATCGAACTTCCTCTGCGCTCTCTATTTGAAGCACCTACTATAGCTGCACTTAGTCAAGTGATAACTGCTCATCAGCTTGAGGTACAGGAGCAGAGTGCAAGTGGTATGACATCGAACACCTTACCACCTCTTCTCCCTCAAGTACGAGATACATATATACCACTATCTTTTGCACAAGAGCCTATATTGTATTTACAACAATTAGCTCCTGAAAGTTTCGCCTACAACAGCTTTTTTGTTTTACGTTTCACTGGCTCCCTCTCTGCAAGCGTGTTGGAGTCTAGCTTCAATGAGATTATTCGCCGTCATGAAATATTACGTACTACCTTTACTGTGGTAGAAGGTCAACCCGTACAAATCATTACCCCGTCCCTAACCATACCGTTGAAGATCGTAGACTTACAAAACCTACCTCACAGAGAGCGAACATCTGAAGCCGAAAAACTTGCTGCTCTGGAATATCAGCACCATTTTAATCTAGCTGCGGGTCCTCTGATCAAAACAACCTTGCTGCGATTAGCTCAACAGGAGCATTGGTTGACACTAAATATGCACCATATCATCACTGATGGGTGGTCATTTGGACTCTTGTTGGAGGAGTTAGGAATACTCTATAAAGCTTTTGCCAACGGTTTACCTTCACCCCTACCCGAATTACCTGTTCAGTACGCAGATTTTACCCTCTGGCACAGGAAATACTTTAATGAAAAGGTAATAGAACAGCAACTTGTTTATTGGCTGCAAAAACTGACTAATCCTTCACTAGCATCTGATGTGGTGTCAAGCAATCAACCACAGCTTTGTAACAGTAGAAGCGCATCTATTTATTCTGTAGTTCTGCCAGCCAGTCTTGTGGCATCAATCGAAACCCTCAGCCGTTCTCAAGGAGTCACCATCTTTGTCATCATTCTGACTGCTCTGAAGATACTTTTGTTCAAGTACACTGGTAAAAATGACATTTTAGTCATGGCAACAGTTGGTAATCGTAGCACAGTAGAAACCGAAAAAATGCTCGGTTGCTTTATCAACGACGTAATTTTGCGATCGCATATCTCATCTGAGCAAACGGGACTTGCTCTTTTTGAGCAGGTGAAAGAAACTTTCACAGAAGCAATCAACAATAGAGAAATTTCTGATCGAAAAGTCATTAATGCTATCACTAGCAAACAACCACTTAACCTCTCAGCAGCCGTGACCATGCTACCCGCACAAAATTGGCATGACTGGATGTTAGATGTAGACTTTGTATCAATTAAGCGCGATCACCGCTTGTGGTCTCAGGAAAATGCTCTAGAAATTTATGTTTCTTCACCTTCTGTAAATAACCCAACCATTGAAATTAAAGTCTTGTACAGCACAGAGCTATTTACAAATGAAACCATTGAGTTTCTGTTTAGCAATTACCAGGAAATTCTAGAGAAGCTTGTCCAACATCCAACCAGCCCGGTTTCTGAATTTGCATAATTTGAGGGCAAACCTTTCTTTTATCCTCCGGTATCTATGATTCAAAGCATGAGTGTTTTTATCTTGATCTGGATTGGTCAGGTGCTATCTCTGGTTGGCTCTCGCATGACCAGTTTTGCTCTGAGTATTTGGATTTATCAGCATACTAACTCAAACACCCAGTTCACTCTCCTGATTCTATCAACGACCTTACCTGCGATTATTATCTCCCCCATTGCTGGAGTGTTTGTCGATCGCTGGAGTCGTCGCTGGATCATGATTATTAGTGACTTCTGCGCTGGTCTGTGTACCTTAACCATTGCCTGGTTATTTATGAATGGCAACCTAGAAGCCTGGAGTCTGTGCCTAATTAGTGCTATTAGCTCCGGCTTCAGTGCCTTTCAGTCCCTCGCCTATTCTTCAGCCACTACATTACTGGTGTCTAAAGAACAACTTGGTCGTGCTAGTTCGATGACGCAGATTAGGTTGGCTATTGCGGAAATTCTCTCGCCAGTGCTGGCAACTGCACTGCTGGCAACTGTCCAAATTCCGGGAGTTATTATCATTGATCTGACAACTTTGTGCTTTGCCCTGGTTTGTTTGCTACTGGTTAAGTTCCCTGAAGTTCAGACCAAAGAAGCTAATGAAGAAGTAGGGTTATTCTCTTCATTCTGGAAAGAAGTGTCTTTTGGATGGAATTATTTAATTGAGCGACCTGGACTGATTGGGTTAGTCATATTTATTGCTATCAGTAACTTCCTCATCGGTTTCGATGAAGCTCTAACTACACCTCTGGTACTTTCGTTCACTTCCGTTCAAAGTCTGGGGACAATCTCTTCTATTGCTAGCTCTGGGATGTTAGTCGGTAGTTTTATTATGAGTTTGTGGGGAGGACTACAGCGCCAGATAAATATCATATTTATCTCGATGCTTTTTTTTGGTTTATTCTATGTGTTAGCTGGCTTGCGTCCTAGTCCGATTCTGTTTACTATCTCTAATTTCTTTATATTTTTTATACTCCCAATCGTTAATGGTGCAATCCAAGTCATCTTCCAAAAGAAAGTTGCTCCAGAGGTACAGGGAAGGGTCTTTGCATTCCGTACCACGATGACTCAGGGTTTTCTGCCGCTTTCTTATCTGATATCAGGGCCACTAGCCGACCAAGTTTTTGAACCGTTGATGGCTGCTGATGGGTTGGGAGCAGCTAGCATTGGGCAAATTATTGGTGTTGGGCATGGTCGCGGTATTGGTTTGATGTATGTCATCATGGGTATATTTAGCATCTTTGTCACCTTCATTGCCTACTTTTATCCCCGTCTGCGTCTGCTGGAAGATGAGTTACCGGATATAAATCCTTTCTCGGATCAACTTGACTTTTCACAAGATATCGATGAATGCCTAAGCCAGAAAGTTACCCATCCTAACTCCCTATGATATGCAGGGTGGTTTCATACAGCATCTGACTAAGATTTATTACCTCTCTAGTTTCTCACATTTGGTTTGGGATTGCTATATTTTCGTTTCCATTTACAAGCAATCTCAAATCCTGCTACTAGCCTAGTTTTCTGACCCTCACTCCTTGAAAATATAACGAAGTTCCTGGTACTATTTGGGTAACAAACACCAGTATAAGGAGATGGCTCTTTTCTGCCAGATGAGGGCGATCGTCAAAAGATTGATACAGCCCCATTGAGTCCGCTCTATCGAAACTGATAGGGTTTGTCCCACAGAGCAATAAGTTGTTAACCAATAAGTGATTAAGGGAAACCAAAGAGCGTACGATCGTTAATTGAGGTATTTCCAAAAATCTCTGCAATTTGCGACGCCGACTTTCAGTTGTAATTGGATAGGGAAATAAGGAGTGCGAGCCGTTCTAATCTCACTTGTTTCTCGGATTGTATCAAAGAGAGCAAGATTGTGAGTAGAATAAATTGGGTCTGGGTCAGTTGTTTTTGTAAGTGGGTCTGATAAAATGTTGGTAACATATTTTTTGAGATAGGCTAGCGTGTAACAACACAGGCTGCCTATCTTTTTTTACCACAAATCAGCCCACCCTTTATCCACTCTTGGTTTCAGGCGGGTTGTCACCCCCCCAGGGCTTAGACACTACCTTGCTCGACTGCATCGCCAGACACTGTGCTATTCCAAATCAGAATAACTACTGAGACACTCAATTAGATTGTTACTACATTATCTGAAATTCTGGGATGTTCCGGTTCCTCAATAATTCATACCGCTATTCAGCAACGCCAACTTTACTTCTCGCATTCGTCAATCTCTCAACTCAAAAGACATCTTTAGCACCTCCGTAGAAGAGATTCTAAATACTCTGGAAGCCGACCGTGTACTGATATATCGCTTCCATCCCGATGGCAAGAGTGGAGAAATCACAGCACAAGCGATCGCATGATAGTTTATTTGTTGGAGAGGTCTAATGACTAATGACTAATGACTAATGACTAATGACTAAGATTTTTCTAAATTCCTGGTCATTTCCCACAAGCGATTGAGCGGAAAATAAATCACCGGAGCCCAAAGACTGCTAAGAATAGCAGAACACAAAGCCACTCGCTGGTGATAGCTCCAAATTTCCAGTAAAGCCCGATCGCCCATAGCAAAAAATTGCAGCCCCATCACCGTTTCCGCTACCACCGCCATCCCAAACACAATTAATGCGATCGGAATCGGATCTCTCTCAACAATATCTACCGGAATCGACCAGGTTTTCTGCAAAACAACTGTTAGGACTCCTACAACTACTAGACTCACAGCGTGGCTGGGATGAGGAGCCGTCATCGCATCTTGAAGAAACCCCAAAACCAAGCCCATGCTAGCAGCTCCCCAAACTGTACGTTTCCGCTTAATACTCCAAGCTACCAACCAAATTAACAGCCAGTTTGGTCCAATTCCCAGCAATTCCATTCCCGGCATCCGAGTGGGCAATATCAGTATGCACAGCATCACAGATAGAAATGTAACTGCGAAGTTGAGAAATTGGCGCGATCGCGAAGACATCCGAGATAAAGCTTTCATTGTTGCTGTGCTCCCTCAGATGCTGCTGAAGATTGACTCGGCGAATCCTTCGATTCGGCTTGCTTAGAGTGCGGGTAAACCACCGCCCACTCCAGAGCATTCATCGGTGCAGAGAACTCAACCACAGCTTCGGGAGCCGGAGTTTTATTCATATCCACCGAAACCACTTTTCCCACAGGCAAACCAGGAGGGAACAACTGACTGTAAGAAGAAGTTGAAACCACATCCCCAGGCTTGACATTGGGAACATTATCAAAAAACTCCATCACAGCCTGATTTCCGCCTTTCCCGCGCATAAAACCCATCTGGCGACTGCGGGTAATTCCCACACCCAATTGACTCGTAGCGTCGCTGACTAACAGCACCAAGCTAGTATTAGGAGTAACGCTGACAACTCTGCCTACCAAACCGCCGGGGCCCATCACAGTAAAATCTGTTTTGATGCCATCGTTACTGCCGCGCCCCAAGGTTACTTGCTGCCACCAGTGGCCCGCACTGCGGCCGACAATAGGAGCCACAATCCCTGCTGGTTTCTTAGCCGAAACGTAACCTAAAAGCTCTTTTAGCTTCTGATTTTGATTGTCTAATTCTAATAGTTGCGCTTGCAATTCTTGAGTGCGCGCCGAGATGAGTTCCTCTTGCGCTGATCCGTTGGCGTGAAACGGACGAGTCACCCAATTGTAAACTTCAAATACGGCAGCACCTTGTGTTTGTCGAACTCCCCAAGCGGCAGTTACAGCGAAACCTAGAAGAGCAATTTGCAGCCGCAGATCCCACCACTTTCGGAATGTATTTTTTAGCATAATTTCACTAATCTAAAATTGTTAAGTCAGGATTTTAGATTTGAGATTGCAGCCGTATTTATTTCTAAATCCACAATCCCAAATTTGTTAACTACATATTACGCGACGACTGCCCGCTGAAAACCCGTTCCAACTGTTTGTTTTCCAATACTCTACCAGTTCCCAAAACCACGCAGCACAGAGGATCGGCTGCCACGTGAGTGACAATTCCTGTTTCGTGACTGATCAGAGTATCTAAACCTTTCATCAGCGCGCCACCACCAGCCAGCATAATTCCCCTGTCAATAATATCTGCTGCTAATTCCGGCGGGGTGCGTTCCAAAGTACGCTTGACAGCTTCCACAATTACTGAAAGCGGTTCCGACATACTTTCGCGAATTTCTGGGCCTTTGATAGTAACAGTTCGCGGCAAACCCGACAGTAAGTGCAAGCCCCGCACTTCCATCATTACATCGTCATCCTCTGGAGTTGGATATGCAGAACCAACCTGAATCTTAATTTCTTCAGCAGTGCGTTCGCCGATGACCAAATTGTGAACTTTTTTCATGTATTGGACGATCGCCTCATTGAGTTCGTCGCCGGCTACCCGCACAGACTCACTGATCACCGTACCTTGCAAACTCAAAACCGCAACTTCCGTCGTACCTCCGCCTATATCTATAATCATATTGCCAGTCGCCTCAGCAACAGGCAGTCCAGCCCCGATCGCCGCAGCGATGGGTTCATCAATTAACCGTACTTCTCTAGCACCGGCCTGAGTCGCCGCCTCAATGACAGCACGCCTCTCGACTCCGGTGACACCGCTGGGGATGCCAATAATGATCCGCGGCGAAACTAAGCTTCGGCCTTCGTGAACCCTGCGGATAAAAGTCTTGAGCATCAGTTCCGCCGTATCGAAGTCTGCAATTACCCCGTCGCGAAGCGGGCGCAGTGCTATGACGTTCCCTGGCGTGCGGCCGAGCATTTTTTTTGCTTCTTCTCCAACAGCCAGCGGTATTTTTAAATCTTGGTCGATCGCCACTACAGAAGGTTCCTGCAGAACAATACCTTTGCCCGATACATAAACGAGCGTGTTAGCAGTACCGAGGTCGATACCCATATCTCTAGATAACGAAAATCGATTGAGAAGACCCACTGATTCGTACCCCCCCCAAAAACTAAAATACTATTGTGTGCAATAATGTTGTTACAAAAGTGTAACCGAGGTGGATTCTATTACGTTTTTCATCCTGAGTCTAGTCAGAAATGTACATTGTCGAGCTCAGGTTGAGCGCAGACTCGCCAATCATCCACTATCAATATGTTCTGCTAACTGGGTGTACAATCAGGATGAAGCCTCACAAGCGCTGTTCCAAGTTCAGTTTGGAGGCTAATGCCCGTGTGGACTGTTTAACTACATCACCGATCGACCACATTCCAAAAAAAGTTTATGAGTCTTAATGTTGTGCATTTAGTAGGCCGCGTCGGCGGCGACCCGGACGTAAAGTATTTTGAGTCGGGTACAGTTAAGTGCAGATTGACGCTGGCAGTCAACCGCACATCCAAGAGCAGCGATCAGCCAGACTGGTTCAATCTGGAACTCTGGGGCAAGGAGGCACAAATAGCTGCTGACTATATTCGCAAGGGTCGGTTGATTGGTGTCAAGGGTTCGTTGAAGTTCGACCGCTGGCAAGATCGCAACACTGGAACCAACCGATCGTCCCCTGTCATTAAAGTAGACCGATTTGAGCTATTGGATTCTAAACGGGATGCAGAATCGAATAGGTCGCAACACAACAGCGAATTCTAGCGTTTGGGGAATTTGGGAAGTAATATTTGTGAATTGGGTGGGTGCTCGTGACTTCAGAAAAGTTAGAAATTGTTCAAACTGAGTACCAAGCTGGGCAAGTAGCTTTTGAGAGTGGCCGGTATGCTCAAGCTGTGCAGAGTTTAGAAACAGCTACCGGTTTAGTCGATCGAAATTCCCGGTTGGGCGGTGAGGTGCAGATGTGGCTAGTGACAGCCTACGAAGCCTCTGGCAATACAGAAAAGGCGATCGAGCTTTGCCGCAAGCTCACCCGCCATCCCCGCCAAGAAACCCGCCAGCAAGCAAAGCGCTTGCTGTTCATTCTCGAAGCTCCCAAACTCACTATCCCTCCTGAATGGATGGTGAAAATCCCTGATTTGGCAGCTTTAGATGAAAATCAATCAATCAGTTTTCAATCCAATCCGAACGCTGATATCAAGTACGCTAAACCCAAGCCAGTCGTACCAGAGCCTGTAGATTTGAGTCAGGTTAATACGAAAGATAATAGGTTTATCTGGGTGGCGTTAATTGCGATCGGGCTAATTTTAGGCGGCTTATTTCTTAGTTATTAATCATTTTTGGAAGTGGATTCGCGAAAAAACCCGGTTTCTGTGGTCGGTTGGTAGCGATCGCTAGTTCTTGAGTATAGTGCGAGATGTGAGTTAACATAGGAGTTAAAAAGCTCCACATCCCGATCGTCCGCGATCGAGATAAGCTGTGGGTTCCATCTACAATCTACAATATACAATCCGATGACTTCACTCCCACCCAACCGCGCCAAAACACTCAAAGAAGCTTACCGCGCTTGCGATGTCAAGCCTCTAACGGGCGATGATATTGCCCGATATTATGTGGATTTGTCCGCAGTACGCAACACAGTGGCGATCGAGGATGTTAGCACGGATTTGGATCTTCAAGAACCGGGAGAATTTAACACAATTTTGTTTACCGGGCATCGGGGATGCGGCAAAAGTACAGAGTTAAAACGCATTCAGTCGCGGTGGGAAAATGACTATCGGGTGATTTACATAGAATTCGATCAGGAACTAGATGTTCTTGATGCAGAATATACCGATTTATATTTGCTGTTTATCAACAAAGTAGCTGATGATTTAACTAAATTACGATTGAAGTTTGACCCCAAACTTTTAGAGCGTTTTGAATCGTGGTTTAAAGAAGTCACTAAAGAAACAGAAGAAACTGTTCAATCTTCCGTTAGCGTCGAAACTGAAGCAAGTGTAGGAGCAGAAATTCCCTTTATTTATAAGTTGACAGCCAAATTGCTAGGTCAAATCAAAGGTTCTAGTCAACAAAAACAGGTGATTCGGGAAACTCTTCAGCGTAATTTGTCCCGCTTGCAAACAGATATTAATTTGTTGTTGAAAGATGCTTTTGAGAAGCTGAGACGAAAATATCCCGACCGCTATCAAAAAGGATTTTTGGTGATTGTTGACAACTTAGACCGGATTCCTCCCAATGTTGCCAATCATTTGTTTTTTGATTACGCTCCTCAACTCCAAGAACTAGACTGTACAATTATTTATACAGTGCCGATTTCGGTAATTTATTCCTATAAAAATGTCAGCAATTTGTTTGGTAATCCCAACATCGTGCCAATGGTGAATATTTATGAATTTAATCGCAGTGAGTGCGATTTAAATTACAATCAGCAAAGATTAGAGGGAGTTGCCAGTTTGATCGAAAAACGGGTTGATGTTAGTGCCGTATTTGACGATCGACAACAGTTGCTAGATTTGGCAAAAGCTAGTGGCGGTCATGTGCGACAATTGATGCAGACGACTAGATCGGCTTTTCGCACAGCCATTACTCGCAAACACAGTAAAGTTTTGGCAGAAGATGTCACTTACGCTTTGAAGCAACAGCAATTTGATTTTGAAAGGTCTACTCCTACAGCAGAATATTACACCATATTAGCGCAAGTTTGCCTCAAAAAAGATATTGATAAAGATGAAATCGGACAAACTTTATTATTCAATATTTCCGTTTTGGAATACAACGGCAATAGTCGGTGGAATTATGTCAACCCACTCGTAAAACAAAGTTATGCTTTCCAACAAGCCCTGGCATCAATTCAAGGAAATCCCTGAAATATACCAGCAAAGGATTGTTGAACTCAATCAAGAGTCTTTCGATCAATTGCTGACGTTTGTCGATATTGTTCCCGACGATGCCTTTGATTTGGGATTTATCGACTGTAATTTTGCCAGGGATAGAGATGCGATTATTCAGGCTTTAATTAGTCATCCCGATTGTCAAGAGATGCAGTTTGAGGTTTGGGATTTTCCCGATCCTGAGATGCGCTTTTTGATGGATGAAATTCTGAAGGTTTTGCCAACAGTCAAAGTTCAACCAGACAAAAAGTTGATTTTCATTGTGCGGGGATTGGAAAATGCGATCGGGATGACGGGGGAATATCCGCCGATGCTGGTAGATTTTAATTGGGTGCGAGATGCTTATCCGGTTAAAGTGCCGCATCCAATGATTTTTTGTTTGCCGGATTATGCGATTACGCGAGTCGCTAATTATGCGCCGGATTTCTGGGCCTGGAATTCGGGAACTTTTGTGTTCAAAACTCCTGTAAATACTAGAGATGATGCTATTTCTCAAACTCTGGATGCTAGCAAAAGGATTAGCAATTGTGAGTTGCCCGAAAAGCAGGAACGGATCGATTTATTAAAACGGTTATTGATTGAATATACTCCCTCGAATGGGCGCGAGGAAACTCCAGGGGATTTGAAAACTCGCATCAGGGTTTTGAATGAGTTGGGAGTTGCCTATCGCAGTCGTAGTGAATATAAAACTGCAAAATACTATCTGGAACAAGCGTTAGATTTGGCGAAAGATGATGAAGAGTTCATATCTTTAAAAGCAAATACTTTACACCAACTAGCAGGAATTTATGCCAATCAAGGGGAAGTAGCAAAGGCGATAGCATTTTCTGAACAATCTCTCGAACTTAAGGAAAAGATTGGCGATGTTCAAGGGAAAGCTGCTACTTTGGACTGTCTAGCAGGAATTTATGCCAATCAAGGGGAAGTAGCAAAGGCCATCGCATTTTATGAACAATCTCTGGAACTTGAGGAAAAGATTGGCGATATTCGAGGGAAAGCTGCTACTTTGCACAATCTAGCAATAATTTATGCAAATCTTGGGGAAGTAGCAAAGGCGATCGCATTTTATGAAGAATCTCTCGAACTTACGGGAAAGATTGGCGTAAGGATTCAGGTCAAAAAAACTTAAGTGGCGGCATCTGGTAAAATAAAGGAATGAAAAAGCCCACAGCCACCAG
>NZ_JAUBUJ010000066.1:26616-48860 GCF_036705405.1 Microcoleus sp. B13-B6 | reverse complement strand
GGTTTTTAGCTGGCATTTTTGTAGAGATTGACTAAACTCCTTTTTTATTATACCCTATTTAAAGGTACAACAGCTTACACTTCAAAAACTGTGTCATGGACGGGCGAAATTGTCAAAAATCTAGGTGGCGCTAGAACTATCAAGTCCGTAGCTACTGGATTGAAGATGGATCGGGATCTAAATGGTGCTCGCGGGATTTTCACGGGCGAGGCATTGGTTGACACGCCTTTGTTGAGAGACTCTCTTGACTTATACGTTTGTTAGCATTTGTTAGCGAAAAAGTGTCGGTGAAACCCCAACGGATTGCCCAACGCATCCACGCGATCGCATGAATCTTGTTACTCAATCGCCTTTTGCTGCCTCCAATTGCTTCATTCCTACGCTCCTCAAAAAGCTCAGCAGGAAGATGTTTCTTTCAAGTGGGAAAATGCCTGAATTGAAACTAAGTGTACCGCCGGGAAATAGTGCGTAAATGTGCTTTAATATGTGTCAAAATTCGCTCCTAAAAACGAAAATAAAAAATGTTAGAGTTCGATCGCCTGTTCCAAATAATCGAAGAATTAGTAATGCTGCACTCACCCAGCGGTGCGGAATCGGAAATTAACCAGCGGTTGATGGAAAAATTCGCCGCCCTGGGAGTGAATGCTTGGGTCGATCGCGCGGACAATGCGATCGCCCTAATTAAGGGTCGCAATCCCGAAAAGTCGATCGCCATTACCGCCCACAAAGATGAAATTGGGGCCCTAGTTAAAACAATAGGCGAGAGTGGCCGCGTGGAAGTCCGCAGATTGGGCGGCGCATTTCCTTGGGTTTACGGCGAAGGCGTGGTGGATTTGCTCGGAGACAAGCAAACAATTAGCGGCATTCTCAGCTTCGGTTCCCGCCATGTTTCTCACGAATCTCCTCAGAAAGCTCAGCAGGAAGATGTTTGTTTAAAGTGGGAAAATGCCTGGATCGAAACTAAGTGTACCGCCGAGGAATTAGCCGAGGCCGGAATTCGACCGGGCACGCGGATGGTGGTGGGAAAGCACCGCAAGCGCCCGCTGCGGTTGAAGGACTGGATCGCTAGCTACACTCTGGACAACAAGGCTTCAGTGGCGATTTTGCTGGCTCTGGCGGAATGTTTGAAAGAGCCTGCGGTGAATGTTTATTTGGTAGCGTCGGCGAAGGAGGAGGTTGGGGCGATCGGAGCTTTGTATTTCACCCAGCGCCAGCCGTTGGACGCGCTGATCGCTTTGGAAATTTGCCCTCTGGCACCGGAATACCCGATTCGTGACAGCGAAAACCCGGTTTTGCTGGTTCAGGACGGCTACGGAGTCTACGATGAAGGATTGAACGCCCAATTGCGCGCAGCCGCCGCAGCAGCCGATGTAGAGGTGCAGTTGGCGGTAATTAGCGGTTTTGGGAGCGATGCTTCGATCGCCATGAAGTTCGGCCACGTAGCCCGCGCCGCTTGTTTGGCTTTCCCCACCCAGAACACCCACGGCTTTGAAATTGCTCATCTCGGGGCGATCGGCAATTGCGCCGCCATCCTCAAAGCCTACTGTGACGTGCTTTGGGACGAGTAGAAAAAAAAGTTTCCAAAAGTAGTTGACAGATTGGGAAAGATTAGTTAAGGTAATAAAGGTGCGGAACACAAGCAAACGCAACGACGCGCCCCCATCGTCTAGAGGCCTAGGACACATCCCTTTCACGGATGCGACGGGGATTCGAATTCCCCTGGGGGTATTGAAAATTTAAGTCTGATATCCAAGTGATATCTAGTATGTGGGGTGGGCATTTTGCCCGCCCTTATTGCTATTAGGACTTACGCACGGGTAGGCCGAAACCGGGTTTTTGCCTAAAAGAGGCGTGACAGCCCGCAGCAACAGCAAAAACCGGCTTTATTTAGTTTGGTTTCTGGTGCATCGTTGAGCGATTTACCCCGGATTATTGAGCGGATACATAGGCTCAATATAGTTGAACACTTAGACAGCCAATAGCAGCAAAGGGGAGTGCGATGTACATACCTGTTACTTTCGACGGCGGCATCCAAAGGAACGAAGCAATAGAAATAAAAGTCAGAAACTTTAAAGACTTAAACTTACAGGAAAGACATATTGAAGAGTTCTTACGCAAAAACATTAATTTGCTCTTTGGGGATGACCAAACTCTTCTAGTTGTAGGTCAACAAGTTCGTAATGCGAGTAACGGGATTAGCGACCTGACTGCCATTGATGCAGATGGCAATATTGTTCTAATCGAGATTAAACGCGACGTACAAGACATCAAGGCGAGAAAAGAACCTTTTGAATTTCAAGCTATCAGGTATGCCGCGAGTTATGCCAAAATTTCGACACCTGAATCCCTTGTAGATTTGGTCTATAGCTCGTATATCGAGTTCCACAAAGATGAGTATGAATTAGGTGATTTGACTCCTAGTGAAAAAGCGAGACGAGAGTTGAATAAATTCTTGTCAAGCAATGACGCACTCAAAACCTTTAACAAAAAACAACGAATAATACTTATAGCCTCATCCTTTGATGAGCAAACCCTTTCTGCTGTTGCTTGGTTGATTGCAAATGGGGTAGACGCGAGCTGTCTTAATATCACTCCTGTTTTTATAGGAGAGCAAGGTTTTTTGAGGATTGAGAAAATTTTGCCTCCGGCACAACTGGATGATTTTTACGTGGGTTTAGCCGGAGAATCTTCTACAATCAAGGAAGAAATTATATCCACTGATTCTGCCTTTAATAGAACTTGGCTACCTCGAATGGACCAGTTGTTGGAGTGGGAATTAATCAAAGCTGGGGATAGCCTTGAAATTAAAGAGTTTGAAAGCTCTGAAGCTATAATAATTGATGATACATTTGTTCTATTTAATGGGGAAGAAATTTCCTATAATAATTGGGGAAAGAAAGTTACTGGTTGGTCTTCTATAAGTATTTATGAATGGGCAATGCTTAGTTCGATTAAGAAGACTTTACATGAACTAAGGATGAAAAAAATGGCAGAGTTGGAAGCCAAAGGCAGTCCCTGGGAAGAATGAGACTAGGGGTTGTAGAGCTATTTGCTTTCTTAAAGCAGCTCAAGGCTTTTTTCGGATATTGCAGTCGATAGAACGGACACGAGATCAGACTATTAATTAGATTAACAGCTTAAGGTGCGCCCCAGCGCACCCTAAAGAATTAGATCGCAGCTATCAATTCTGCAACTTCAGCAACGGTTCAATCTGCTGCCGTTGAAACTGCAATTCATCCGCCAAAGGCTGGTAAATTTCTCGATCGCCCGATTCATTGCAATAATCCCACAAACCATTGTAACAGTGCCTGTCGTCGTCCCAACCCGGATGGTTAACAATCGGATACAAGCAGATTCCCTCTATCGGAACCCCTGCTTTCATCGCCGCCGCTACCTCAGTGCACACATAATTAAACCAGACAGGTCTAAAATCGTCTTCAGTGCCTGTTTCTGCTATGAATAAGGGGCGGCCGTAGCGCTCAAACACTTCTTGCAGCATTTCACGAAACGGGCGGTACAGCGGATCGGTGTATTTCATGGGCTCTTCATTGTGAATCCACTGATTGCGATCGTAATAATTCACGCCAATAATATCGAGATATTTTTCCTTACCGCCGAGTTCCGGGCGAAAGCGTCCCGCCAACATATCCCAAGCTTGATATTGAGATAAGCGATACCCTTCCGCCGCGTCCCGATCCTCCGGTTTGTCAGGGTCAGCAATAATGTTAATTGTGGGGTCGATTTGAACGATCCGGGTGCGGGGATTGACTTCCCAAACTGATTCTATCGCTGCGATCGAAGCTTTGATTAACTGGACTTTGAGCTCGTCTCCCCGCCCTTTCGCAAACGGATTGATGTAGGCGACATCGCCGCCTGCCCAAGCAATAAATGAAATTTCATTGACAGGTGTTACAAAAGGTGTTTGGTCGGTTTCCTCCGTTAGCACTTCCATAAAAGCGCGCACCATGCTTGCAAACCTGGACACAAATTCGGGACTGAAAATATCAATATCGTCGGGCCAGCCATAGTGAAACAAATCCCAAATTACCTGCATTTTCATGTCGCGGGCGGCGCGGATGATTGGCAGGGAACTGGAAAAATCGTATTTTCCGGGTGTCTGTTCGATTAAGTGCCAGCGGAGGCCTTCGCGAACTGTGTAAATGCCTTGCTGCTGCAAGCGTTGGTAGTCGGCTGCTGCAAATTTATCGTGACCGGTGGCGGCTGTTACGTCGAGACGCTTTCCCGAACGCAATTTGTGGGTAGAGCACTCAAAACCGCCCATGAAAAAACTTTGAAACATCGATCGAATGGGTAATGGGTAATGGGGCATTGGGCATTGGGCATTGGGCATGGGGCATTGGGCATCGGGCATGGGGCATTGGGCATCGGGCATTGGGCATTGGGCATTGGAAGAGGTTCATAAATGATTGAGACTTGTTATATCCAATAACTTGGAACTGCGGGCAATTATTACCAATCACCCATCACCAATTACCAATTACCAATTACCCATCACCAATCACCAATCACCAATCACCAATCACCAATTCCCAATTCCCCATGCCCCATGCCCTGTTTGGCCAATTAGCCCTGAGTAATAGCTGGCGGCTGTGAACTTTCTTCGGGAATATCCCAGCCGAGAGTTGCCGCCGAGATGACCTCTAGGGGGAACTTGGGAGTGCGATCGGCATACAGCAAACCGTTAGCTTCTTGGTAAGTATCGGTTAACTGCGTGTAACAAAATCCGCTGAACATTTCCACTCGGTTTACCACCTTCAACAGCGCGCTGTAGCGCCCTTGGAGTTCCAGCGTGTCCGACGCGCGCACGTAGCCCCAAACCCTGTAAAAATCGGGGTTTTCGCGACCGGCGCAGGCAATGCCGCCAAATTCTGTCAGCATCACCGGCTGTCCTTGGTGCGGGTGGCCGTCGAGGGTGAGGACTCGCCCGCCGGGGCGCCCGCGATTAAACAAATCGGCTAGCTGGACTTCGGGCCCGTAGCGTTTGGCTAGGGTTTGCGGGTTGTTATCGTAGTCGTGAATCGCCAGGATGTCGGTATCGATACTTTCCCAGCCGTCGTTACCGATGACGGGACGAGTCGAATCGAGGGTTTTTGTCAAGAAATACAGCGCTTGCACGTAGTTGCGGTGGGCTGCGGCTTCGACTAAATTCGGAACTCCCCAAGATTCGTTGAACGGCACCCAGACTACGATACAGGGGTGGCTGGCGTCGCGGTCGATGACTTCCGTCCACTCGCGCGTCAGCCGTTGCACGGCTTTGGGAGTGAAGCGGTAGGCGCTGGGCATTTCTTCCCAAACTAGGAGCCCCAGCACGTCAGCCCAGTACAAAAATCGGGGGTCTTCGATTTTTTGGTGCTTGCGGACGCCGTTGAAACCCATTGCTTTGACTAATTCGACATCGTGGCGCAAAGCTTCGTCGGAAGGGGCAGTCATCATGGTGTCGGGCCAGTAACCTTGGTCGAGCACCAGTCGCAAATAGTAGGGGCGGCCGTTTAGCATGAAGCGATCGCGCTGGATGCTGACCGTCCGCATGGCGGTATAAGATTTAACCTCGTCGAGGAGTTTGCCGTCGGCCCACAACTGCACTTGAGCGTTAATTAGCGTCGGCTTTTCGGGGCTCCACAGCAATTCGTTGCGGTAGTCGTCGATACCAGGGTCGGAGAGGGCGATGCGGCGGTGGATTTCGCCGTTGATTACTTCGTAGGTGTCGTTGACCAGCAGCATACAGCCGATCGACAGTTTAACTTTAATCTGGATTCCCGACTGGCGATCGCCCGCGACAAACGCTTCAAAACCGATTTCCCAGCGTTCAAACTGGGGAGTCCAGCGGATGCGCTCGATATAAGTGTGAGGCACCAATTCTACCCAGACTGTCTGCCAAATGCCGGTCGTGCGCGGATACCAAATACTGTGGGGCTCTATTTGCCAGTCTTGCTTGCCGCGCGGTTGCTCCAAATCTTGCGGGTCGTCCTGGGCCCAGACTGTCACCCGCTGCGGCCCGTTGAGGTTCACAACTGGTGTAATGTCTACGCTGAAAGGAGTGTGTCCGCCTTCGTGTTCGATGACATATTGACCGTTCACCCAGACGCGGGCGCGGTAGTCTACGGCCCCAAAGTGGAGGAGAACTCTGCCTTCTGTGTGGGGTACGTCAAATTCGCGTTCATACCAGCAGTTGGCATGAAAATTCGTGTCGCCGATCCCGCTTTTTGCCGATTCTGGAGCAAACGGCACTTCTATAGTGTGAGTCCACTCAGAAATATCGATCGGCTGCACGCAGTGGCCTGCGTCATCGTAAGCAAATCTCCACTGACCGTTGAGACAAATCCAGTTGCTCCGGCGCAATTGGGGGCGCGGATAACCTGTTTTCCGTCCTTGAACTGTCACCTTACTATCAAGAGTTGCAGACTCTTCTATCTCGCAATTTTCAAGTGCTCTACCTAACCAACTCATCGGCACATCTACCCAAAGTTATATTTATAGGTTAGCGACAATTACCCTGACTTTGACAAGTTTTTTGGTGATTAATTTGCAAAACTTCTGCACCTTAAAACAGGCTCATCTGAAGGATCTCTTGTGCTGAAGTCATTAGTCAGAAGAAGGAAGAATAAACCAGGAAGAATCAACCAAGAAGATTTTTCCTATCCCCCTGTCTCCCCCTGTCCCACTCTCCCCCTCTTCCTCTAGCTAGCAACACTTTGTAAACCTCCTAACGGTTCAGTTAGCTCACTTTTGAGAGAAAATTCTTCGGCGAACGGCAAACAATGAAATATTTGCTGTAGTCCCGTGAGTTCAAATAGAATTCTAACTTGTTCGCTCATGGCAGAGATCAAAAGTATACATTTGCTGTCTCTAACTAATTTCACGATCGCCACTACAGCCATTAACTCGGAATTTTTCAGGAAATTTATTTTTGAGAAATCCAGCATCAGAATTTTGCCACCGCTTTCAATGAGGCGCTGTATTTCTTTCTGAAACTGAGCAAATTGAGAATTTTCCAAAACCTCATGAGACAAAACAATTTTCACTAGAACGTTCATTTTTACCTCAATGCTTGTTTGAATTATTAAATAACTTTTGAGGAAAACCGAGTAAGGTGCTCTGTTGGCACCTTACCTTTTTACCCGTCAGTCGCAGATTCCAGCTACTTGCTAGCAGATTTGCCGTTGCTGTTGCTGTTGCCGTGGTTGACAGCAGCGACTTCTAGAGAAGTTGTGGCTGGGCGATGGGCAACTCCATTGGATGTGCTGACATTAGAGGCAGAACCGTTAACATTTTCTACCAATTCAATCACCGGCTTGGTAGTAATTTGTTTGTAAGTTGTCAGAGCTTGAGCGACCACTTGATCCATGTTGTAATACCTGTACGTCGCCAGCCTTCCCACGAAAGAAACTCCCGGAGTTGCATCAGCCAAAGCTTTATATTTCTTGTAAAGTTCGGCATTTTCTGGACGCGGTACCGGGTAGTAAGGGTCTCCCTCAGCTTGGGGATATTCGTAGACAATGCTAGTTTTTAGATGCTCTTGTCCGGTGAGGTATTTAAACTCGGTACAGCGAGTATATAAATGCTCGTTGGGGTAATTTACCACCGGTGCTTCTTGGTGTACGGCTACGTTCAGTGTTTCGTGCTTGAATTCCAAGGAACGGTAAGGAAGTTTGCCGTAGCAATAATTGAAATAGGAATCGACTGGCCCGGTGTAAATCATTTCTCCGTAAGGGATAAAACCCTCAATCTCCCGGTAGTCGGTATTCAGCATCACCTTGATGTTTGGGTGAGAAAGCATCTTTTCAAACATCCGAGTGTAGCCGTGCAGGGGCATTGCTTGATAGGTATCGGTGAAATAGCGATCGTCCCGGTTAATGCGAGTGGGTACGCGCGCAATCACTGAGTTGTCGAGTTCCGACGGGTCCATTCCCCACTGTTTGCGGGTGTAGTTGCGGAAGAATTTCTCGTAAAGTTCGCGGCCGACTTTGCTGACAACTACATCTTCGGAAGTGCGAATGTAATCCTTTGGTTCTGCTACTTTCGCGAAGAAATCTTCTACTTCAAATGAGGTGAGATTCAGTCCGTAAAGTTTATTTACGGTGTTGAGATTGATCGGAATGGGCAGCAGTTGACCGTCAACACTGGCGAGGACGCGGTGTTCGTAGGGCCGCCACTCGGTGAAGCGCGAAAGATACTCGAAAACAGGGCGTGAATTGGTGTGAAAAATGTGGGGGCCGTATTTGTGTACGAGGATGCCGTGGTTGTCGTAGTGATCGTATGCGTTGCCGCCGATGTGGTTGCGGGTATCAATTATCAGGACTGTTTTTCCGGCTTCATTTGCTAGTCTTTCGGCAATGACGCTACCTGCAAATCCTGCTCCGACGATTAAATAGTCAAACATTGAAACACCTCTAATTGTGGGTAAGGGTAAGGAATAATTCGTAATTGGACATACAGCGAGGATTGTTGAGTGTTAATTTTTGAATCCGTAAAGTGTAACTCTTTAACTTCAACCTCAACATTCCTAACTTAAAACTTTCATCCTGCCTTGGGCTTTCTGCCGTTTTTCGTCGATCGCACTTTCGATCAACCCCAGCATTTCGCCCCAGGTATTGTCCCAAGAATTGTCTGCTAAAAAGGCGTCTACTTCGCTCAGCCACTTGGTGCGAACGTCCGAACTTTCGCTGAGGATTTCTTGGGCACAAGCAACGAATTCTTCAGAAGTGCTAGCAATCCGAACCAAGCCGTTTTCTCCGTAGGGCCGCACCACGTCGCGGATAGGAGTAGAAATGACAGGTTTGCCGGCAGCGAGGTATTCTGGAGTTTTCGTGGGACTAATAAACTTAGTCGATTCGTTAATCGCAAAAGGCAGCATTGCGATATCCCACCCGCCAAGATACGCTGGCAGTTCTTGATAAGATTTTCCGCCGAGATAGTGGATATTTGGGTGAGTTGGCAGAGTTGCCCGATCGATTTTCGCCACAGGGCCAATGATGACTAAATGCCAGTCCGGCCTTGCTTCGGCAATGCCCCGCAGCAGTTCGATATCCATGCGTTCGTCTATAACGCCATAAAATCCCAAACGCGGGGGAGGAATGTCTTTTTGATCCGCCGGTTCTTGTGAAAGATTCCTGGCTGTCGCAAAGTGTTCTTTTTCGATGCTGCTGGGGAAGGCGTGAATGTTTGGGTGCTGGTGCTGTTTGGCTTCGTAAAGGTTGTGGCCCCCGGTAAATACTACGCTGGCGCGCTTTAATAATTGGTTTTCATTGGCTTTTAAATCCGGGTGCGCGCCTTGGAATGCTGACAGTTCATCCATGCAGTCGTAGACTACAGCTAGCGGCTTTAAGTGGTTTGTGAAACTGACAGCCATTGGTGTGTAATACCAGAGGATGTACTGGCTAATTTCTGCAGAGCGAAACAAATCATCTAGCATGGCTTGCTGAGCAGTTTGTGATGTTGCTTCGCTGATTCCTTCGCTCAGGTGCGGTACTATTACCCAAACTCCGCTTTCGTGGATGCTGACATCGAGCCACCAATCTGTAGCCTCGCTCAAAATTGGTTCTTCTACGAAGAAGACGCGACGCTTTTTGGCACAGCGGCTCAAGAGATGTTGCGGACGCTGATAGACAAAATTCCACCGCAAATGAGACAGGCAAACTAAATCTGGTGCATCTAAAGCCTCAGTTTTTGATAAGTTGGCGCGCAATGCGGGCGAGGGAGCGAATTGAGAGGGCGATTTGGCTGGATCTATAGAGGTAAATCGGATCTCCCATGCTCGCTCTTTATTGCTATAATTATTGTTTACTGAGTGTTCTGGGGGCGACATATTAGCCTCTGGAATTTGTCCCTGAAAATTTGTCACTGTAAATTTGTCAATAGGATATATTTCTCAGCAGTGTCTTACTGAAAGTTGCAAGCATCAATCTGAGAACTTTTATTGACGAGCAAGCGCCGCATTCAGTGAGCCAAACAAAGAAACTGTTTAGCTGCGGAAAAAACAGGCTTATCTGCTTTTTTCAAAATTGAAACTTAGAGATAAGTTAATATTGTTAGACTTGCTATTGTTGTTAAATGTAACCCACTTTTTCTGCCCTAACTTCTATCTGAAGGATGACTTTTATCTCAGGAGACACCTAGCTTGCACGCTGGCTTCAAAAGCCGTTAAAACGCCTATATACCTTGTAAAATGACTCTTAACTGGCAGGTACGGGGAGAAAAAAGGGAGAAAAAAGAGCGAGTTTTATTGCTTTATTTGAAGATGAGAGAAAATTTGCCATCAAGTTTATGTTGCTTTTTGATTTGACAAACCTTGCTTTTTTTTAACTCATCCGATCGCTAATTTGGAAAATTTGTATCCTAATATACAGAAATTGATCGACATTTCTGACTTCCGATAGATTAACAATTGACAGTTTATACAGTGGGGGTAAACTCACCGAAGAACACCTGTCTCAACAATACCAAAGAAACCAGGCAACCGCAACGAGAAACCTAAGATTTTGCGCGAGTCTGTGGCAAGAAACCAAGGTGATGACATTTGCGCTGTGGGCGTCAGTTTAACCTCGCGCCCACAGCACAAATGTCAATCATCCCTCTAAGGGCGCGTTCGCCGATATCTGCAATCAAACGCCAAATATCCACGTAAACCCGCGACTAGAAAATAGCCGCAACTTTACAGTCGGCTGCTGTCAATTTTGGCGATTCCCCCTCCAAAGGCAAAATCTTGCACCATCGAACTCTTTAAGAAATCGTGGGGAAAGCCCAATTCAATTGCACTTACTTTGTCTAACTGCTGCATTTGATCCGGGGTTAATTCAAACTCCAAACAAGCGAGATTCTCCTGAAGTTGCGAGAGTTTGCGCGAACCCACAATCGGAATAACTTCGACTGGCTGTTGGATCAGCCAATTTAGGGCTACTTGAGAAGCAGGTTTGCCAATTTCGGCTGCTATTTTGCTAACTTCGTCAGCAATTTTGAGGTCTCGTTCGTTAATTTTTCCCGATTCAGGTGAATTCAGCCGTTTAGCTTCGCTGGCTGTTTCTGAAGTGTTGTATTTTCCTGTTAGCAAACCGGCTGCTAAGGGGCTCCAAGCTGTGACGCCAATATCAAAGGCTTTTGCCATAGGGATCAAGTCCCGTTCAGGAGTTCGCTCTTTTAAAGAATACTCGATTTGCAAGCCAATAAATGGTGTCCAACCGCGCAGGTTGGCGATCGTATTTGCTTGAGAAATAATCCAAGCCGGCGTATCGGAAATGCCGATATAAAGAACTTTGCCGGCCCGCACCAAATCGTCAAAAGCGCGCATCACTTCTTCGACGGGTGTTGTAAAATCCCAAGCGTGCAGCCACAGCAAATCTATGTATTCAACTTGCAGCCGCTTCAAACTGGCATCTACTGCTTGTACCATATTTTTGCGGTGGTTGCCGAAACCATTGATTTCGCCATTCTTCATGTTGAGGCTATACTTAGTGGCAACTACCCATTTTTCGCGATCGGCTGCGATGAACTCGCCGACATATTTTTCGCTAGTACCGTTGGTGTAGAGATTCGCGGTATCAATAAAATTGCCGCCCGCTTCTGCAAAGGCGTCGAACATTTTACGGCTTTCGTCGTAGGAACTCCCCCAACCCCACTCTTCCCCAAAAGTCATGGTGCCGAGGCAGATTTCGGAAACGCGAAGTCCGCTGTGACCTAGTAGTTTATATCTCATGTCACTCTTCCCCTAATTAATGGTTGTTAACAGTTTAAATCGGGATTTCCCAAACTGTTGCCATCATTCGGGGGGCAAGTTTTACGGGGCCTTAGCGCTGTGCTTAATGTTGAATATTTTGGCAAGTCAATCAAAATGTCTTAGCTTCCGGGGCTCCGGGCCATCGCCCCTGCGTTTACTTTCAACACCGCGCCGGGGCGATCGTCTTACCAATGTATTTAGGATTACATGGCTTTATTAAAATACAGTAAAGTCAAAAAACTTTTATCTACCTTTAGATAGGTATTTTATGAAATTACTTAAATTAAAAAAATTGCTATCTTCTTAAAGATCACAAAACCAGAGAGAACTAGAGAAAAAATTCATGTAGCTAAATTAACTTTTTAGCGTTATAGTGATTTACAGATTACAAAAACTAGGTGACTCACTTGGCTGACATCGTTGATACCGCCGTTTCGGCAGGCTCTTTTACTACCCTAGTTGCTGCAGTCCAAGCCGCTGGTTTAGTAGATACTCTCAAAGGCGCTGGCCCCTTCACAGTTTTCGCGCCTACTGACGAAGCTTTTGCTAAGCTTCCCGAAGGTACTGTAGAAGCACTGCTTAATGACATTCCTAAGCTGACAAAAATCCTGACTTATCATGTCGTTTCCGGCAAAGTTATGGCTGCTGATGTAGTCAACCTGACATCGGCCAAGACAGTTGAAGGTTCAGAACTGAAAATTGATGCTTCCAATGGCGTCAAAATCAATGATTCTACCGTTACAACAGCCGATGTTGCTGCTGATAATGGCGTTATCCACATTATTGATTCAGTCTTGCTTCCTGCGTAAGCACAGACTGAGATAGCGCAATACTATCTTGAGGGCGGTGGCTATAGTTAGCCGCCGCCTTGTTTTCGTTGAGGTTTAAATATTTTAGGCCTCAATAATTAAAACTATAGAGTAGGGGGAATTGCCCGATCGCACTCAGCTTGAGTCTGCCCCAAATTTGTCGCTGCTGAATTTACCGGGAAAACTGGTTGCAGGCAAACAGCGACAGCTACTCGGAAAAAAAATTATCAAAAAAATAAAAAAGTGCGATCGACCGCGTTAGCAATTGCCGATAATTAGCGGCCCACTTATTTTGCACTTTCGGGCTGATTGCCGGTTGATGCGTAGATACCATGCCACCAAACCCAACATTTCTCCGAGAAACTGGGTTTACCAGGCCTCGTCCTAATTAAGATACAATAAGAACCACAAAGAAAGTGCGATCGACATTATTTGATAGTCAAGCTATGCAATCTACAACTGAGTCCGAGACAGAACTGGCGATGGAAGCTCCCAAACACGGCTTGCCCGTTACAATCATTACAGGATTTCTTGGCATTGGTTAATCGAGTTTACATAGTTTTAGAACGCCAAGCAAATCTCGACTATCTAGTAGTCGAAATAACTAGATTTTCCACAGCCGAGGGCATTACAGACGATTTCACTCACCCCGACTTTGCACTGCCCGTAGAAAGTAAGTAGAAAGTAAATTTATGGCTGTAGAAATAGCCAAATAAAAACTCTTTATTTTAGCTTGCGAATGGGAACATTTGACTCAGTTGATGCAGACAGTTATCGCACAACCTGCACTTACAGCCCAAGCTAGACTTGCCAACCCCCCTTTGGTAGCTAAAAACTTTCCTGGGAAATACGCTTGCAGACCAGTTGCTAGATGTCATATTACCCGAAAACACGAGCTATAAAATTGACCTATCAACTTTTAACTCAATAATTTTGTAACCCAATAATATCATGTCCGAGCGATTGACCATAATATCCCGGCCGGGCGGGTTTTTGAGATTGTCAATTATTGGCAGATATTGTTGGTGAACCCGCCCCTACCTGATGAAGGGTAATCGACCGGACATGATATAACTCTTTCTATTAATGGTAACGGGTAACGGGTAATCGGGCATTGGTAAGGGGTAATAGATGAGGGGCGAGCGGTAGTAACAAACAAAAAACAACAACTAACAACTAACAACTAAATGCGTATAATTGTTGAAGGCTGGCGCTTTTTGCCGCACTCCTACGCGATCGCCAATCAATTTCAGCTACTAGAAATGCTGAAATATCCCAATTTAGAACTTTTCCACAAAGATATCCCCTATCTAGACGAAAATTGGCAGCCAGCAACCGGTTTGTTAGATGCAACTGCTGAAGCAGCAATAAAAAATATTCCCCACCCTTCGGCATCTCTACAAGCAGACGCTACCTTACGGATCTCAGTACCTTACAATTTTGCACCCTCAAATACCAAACGGACGTGCTTGTTTGCCACAACAGAATGGGGAATTCTGCATAACGAAAACTTTAGAATAACGGGCGCAGCTTCCCTCCGCGAAGGGCACAGCAACTCCGATATAATTATTATTACGCCTTCCCAGTGGTCGAAAACCGGATTTATCCGCAGCGGTGCGAATCCCGATCGCACAATTGTCATCCCCTGCGGCATCGATCCGAATATTTACAAACCTTTAACAAAATCGGAACGCGAAGCTTTGCGGAAACAGCTAGGATGGGACGGATTTGTATTTTTGAATATTGGTGCAGGATCTCCAAATAAAGGCATCGATTTATTGTTAAAAGCTTTCGCCGTTGTAGTTGAAAGTTATCCCGAAGCCAGATTAGTATTGAAAGGAGAAGAATCAATATATGACTCGGATTCTCTGATCGCTCAAAACATAGACGAACTGACATTTGACGAAGCAGAAAAAGTTTTGCCGCGCATGGCTTACATAGGAGAAACACTGCCTTTTGCAAAAATGGCTCAACTTTATCAAGCAGCGGATGCCTACGTATCTCTTTATTTAGCAGAAGGATTCAATTTGCCCGCACTAGAAGCAATCGCTTGTGGCTTGCCGCTCATTTGCACTAAAGGCGGCCCGACGGATGATTTTACAACTCCAGACTTTGCTTGGCACGTCGAAAGTACGTTTCAGGAAGGTACTTCTAACGATCGGCCGATATTTCGCCTGATGCCAGATTTAGAACATTCGATCGCCTTAATGAAAAATATTATAGAACAGCCGGAGTTGTGCGATCGCTCTCGCGAAGCAGGCCCCAAATTTGTAGCGGCTGGGTTTACCTGGAAACACGTTGCCGACCAACTCCTAGAGGTACTTTTGCCAACAATTCGATCGCCAAATTGAACAGGGTGCGATCGAATTGTTGGCAACTTCCGATAATTAGCGCTGGTAACGCGCTGTTCGGAATTCATATAAGATACAATAAGAACCACAAGTTTAAGCTTCAGACCTTATTTGACATTCAAGCTATGCAATCTACAACTCAGTCCGAGACAGAACTGGCGATGGACGCTCCCAAACACGGATTGCCCGTTACAATCATTACAGGATTTCTCGGCAGCGGCAAAACAACCCTGCTCAACCACATCCTGACCAATCAGCAGGGTTTGAAAACAGCAGTTTTGGTAAATGAATTTGGCGAAATCGGCATCGACAACGAACTGATTGTCACCACCGACGACAACATGGTTGAGCTGAACAACGGCTGCATCTGCTGCACAATTAATGAAGATTTAGTTAATGCAGTTTACAAAGTTCTGGAACGTCAAGAAAATCTCGATTATCTGGTAGTCGAAACAACCGGACTCGCCGACCCGCTGCCAGTAGCAATGACTTTTTTAGGCACAGAACTGCGCGACCTGACTCGTCTCGATTCGATAGTTACAGTAGTAGACGCAGCCAACTACAGCTTAGATTTGTTCAACTCTCAAGCAGCTTACAGTCAAATAGCTTACGGCGATATAATTATCCTCAACAAAACTGATTTGGTTGAGGAAGCAGATTTAGATTTGTTGGAAGTTAAGATTCGCGATGTCAAAGAAGGTGCTCGAATTCTGCGAACAGTAAAATCGCAAGTTCCCCTGCCGCTAGTCCTCAGCGTCGGATTGTTTGAATCGGACAAATATTTCCAATCTGAAGAAACTGCTAGCAGTCACGACCATCACGACCACGAACATCACGAACATCACGACCATCACGACCACGAACATCACGAACATCACGACCATCACGACCATCACGACCATCACGACCACAGCCATCACGACCACAGCCATCACGACCACTCCGACCATTTAGAAAATGACGGATTTACCTCAATTTCTTTCCTGAGTGACAAGCCGTTTTCTCTGAGAAAATTTCAATATTTCTTAGACAAACAACTGCCAACAAATGTGTTTCGCGCGAAAGGGATTATGTGGTTTGAAGAAAGTCCCAAACGGCATATTTTTCACTTGAGCGGCAAGCGATTTACGATGGACGATGACCAGTGGAAAGGTGAGCGGAAGAACCAGCTTGTTCTCATTGGTCAGGGTTTGGATACCGAGACTTTGCGATCGCAACTCGAAAACTGTCTTTGTATGCCTTCCACCAGTCGCGGCAAAGGTTTTGGGAAAAACTAAAGGTTGAAAATTAAACAGAACAGACGTGTGCTGGCTAGAAACCCGGTTTTTTTCGTCGAGACTTCGCGGTTAAAACTTATATCTTGCACCACTCTCAATTAGCCTTTTAGGAACAGGCAAGATGCCTGTTCCACAAAGAGTATATTTTCTTGTGGAACAGGCATCTTGCCTGTTCTTGAGTATGGTGCAAGATATAAGTTTTAACCAAAATTTATCCGAGAAACCGGTTTTTTTTTCATAATTCCTATTCAAAAGGTAAGTTTACCTTTTGATTTTTAGTTTTAAATTTAAGCATTTCTAATTTCCCATGCGAGTCATCATCCAGCGAGTAAAATCATCTCAAGTCGAAATAGAAGGTCAAATTGTCGGCAAAATTGGCGGCGGGCTTAACTTGCTTGTAGGTATTGCAGACACCGACACCGAAGCAGAACTCGATTGGATGGCTCGCAAATGCCTGGAATTGCGTTTGTTTCCCGACTCGGCCACGGATACCGGCCGCTGGAACAAGTCCGTACAAGACATCGGCGGCGAGTTGCTGGTTGTGAGTCAGTTTACGCTCTATGGGGACTGCCGCAAAGGTCGGCGACCTTCCTTTGACCGAGCAGCGGCTCCTGAACGAGCGGAATTTTTTTATGATAAATTTGTCGAAAAGTTGCGCCAGAGCGGCTTAAAAGTCGAAACAGGCTTGTTTGGAGCGATGATGCAAGTCTCTATAGATAATGACGGGCCGGTGACTTTGGTATTAGAGAGAGAATCAGGGTGAATTGTTGGCAAACAAAGCTCTCTGTGCTTCTTTCTGATTCCTTCTTCGTTCTTGGATAAGAGCAAATTTTCAGATTAACCGGGTTTCCTAACTGCTGTTGCGTAGGTTCTGAAGACATTGCAGTTAGCTACACTCTGCCAAGTCTCGATTCCACAATCTCTAACGGCCAAAACCGCCTCAAATAGCCAGTTATTAGATTGTCCACTCAGCGGGCTGGCAGCACCCTCCATTTTCCTCGCGATCGCCCCACGCACATAACAGCTCAGAGTGCTTGTAGAGTAAGGCTTTAACCGCAATAAAACCAATCTTCCACAGCCAGCGCTTAGAATCAGATTCAGCAGCCAAAAACTGTTGCATGAGAGAGTGGAACACTGGCATAACTACGGTTATCTCTACTTCCGTAACATTCAATGTATAGAGAGTTGAATCAGCCGTGCCAAGCGAAACCGCCAGCAACTGCCGCCTCACTCTCTGACAAATGTCCTCGCACACCCGCTGTGCCCTACCACCCGATAAATGCCATGACTGTCAAAACTGCCACCACCGTCAACTGCAACACCGCTTCTGGCTTCAACTGCATTCCTGCCGCCTCCACCGAACAAACCGCCGAAATCAATCCAGTTTCCAGCATCAATGTCCTGGCGTTGGCTGACTTCGCCCTCAAAGAATTGCAAGCCGAAATGAAAACTGCCAGCCGCAGCGCTCAAGCAGTGGCGATGCGGATTGCTAAGGAAGTCGAACGGATTTGCCAAAAGAGCGATCGCATCCAAATTTCCGGCGAAGTTGAAGCTTGGCAAATCACCTTGGCTGAGCACCGGTTGCAAAAAACCCTGCAATACTACCGCCTCGGTTCCAAACAAGGCCGCGTCGAACTGCATTCTCACCTCGCGGCTATGATTTACCGCCATGTTGCTTCTTTCCGATCGAACTTGAACTTCCAAGCTCGCTACAACATGATTGAAGACTTTTTGCAAGGCTTTTACATCGAATCTCTGCGAGCTTTCCGCCGCGAACACCAACTCGATGTCACCTACCAGCCCCGCACGCAGCTAGAATTGGCTGAGTACATGGCTTTTACCGAACACTACGCCAAGCGCCAAATCGGCTTACCGGGCCGCAACCGCCAGCGCCTGATCGTGTTGCGCGCTCAAGGATTTGCCAAGGGCCAGCCTCCCGAAACTGCGATCGACATTGAAATGGCTGTAGAGTCGGGCAAGGGAGAAGATGCGGAAATGTACAGCCGCTCTCCGGCGCTGCAACAAGTGCGCGAGCAAATGGTATCGGAAACTGTCGATCCCGCTGATGCTGTGCTGCGCGATCGAGTAGTCTCGGAATTAATCGCCTATCTGGAATCGCAAAATCAGCCAGAATGCGTGAATTACTTAACTTTAAAATTGCAAGACCTTTCGGCTTCGGAAATTGACCGCGCGCTCGGTTTGTCTTCCCGCCAGCGCGACTACTTGCAACAACGTTTCAAGTACCACGTCGAAAAATTTGCCCGCACTCAAAATTGGAAACTCGTCCACGAATGGCTGGGTGCTGATGTCGATCAAAAGCTGGGAATGACTTCGGACAAATGGGAAGCATTTCGCGCTCAACTTGCGCCGGAAATGCAGCAACTGTTAGAAATGAAGCGGAATCAAGAAAGCGACAAGGCGATCGCCACCGCGCTCAAATGCACTCCCAAACAAGTCCAAAAACGCTGGGCGCAACTGTTGGAGCTGGCTAGCCAGACTCGCAACAGCAGCCAAGCTTAATTGGTACTCAAATATGAATGCAACTGTTTTCTTGAGACTGGAAAATGCGATCGGGTGCGGCATCTACACTGGACTGCCCGCCCCGGCGTCCGCTCTCAACTCAACAATGGCTGCTACTAACTAAATTATCGCCGCTTTTTGGCAAATTCAATTTATTAAAACAACATTACTTTTTTTAATATCTTTCGTTCCCTGGTTAGGCCGGGGAATTTGTTTTTATTAGTCATTAGTCATTAGTCATCAGTCATTAGTCATTAGTCATTAGTCATTAGTTATTAGTCATTAGTCATTAGTCATGAGTCATGAGTCATTAGTCATTAGTCATTAGTCATGATTTATGGGAAATTGCTTGCTTAAGAGGCGGCATTGCATATATTCATAATGATATTTAAACATAGGGAGTAGCATAATCAAGGCAAACTTTTTCAAATGTGTTGCCCCAAAATATTTCACATAAAAGTCTACTTTAAAAGTAATAAATTATGTGTATAAGTTTTTTTGTTCGTTAATATAAAGTATCAAAGTCTAATTTATAAGTGTATTTTTTTATAAAAATAGTTAGAAACCGATTGTGAAAATTGAGGGCGTGGAAGGTGGATAAAAATGAAAAAGTCATCTATCCAAAGACTGAAAATAATTAAAAGAAATATACTTATCCTACTATTTTGTTTCACTTAATCCTTCATAAGAAGGAAGCATCAATTTTGAGATATATCTAAAATGGGGGCATAACTTGATTTAGATAAAAAGGGAAGGACTCCTATGTTACTTTACAAAATTGAAGATTTTAATCCCAACTACCGCGAAGCTGCTTTTAATGGCGAAGATATCAAAGGTCTGGATATCTATGCTGGAAATACAGATGAGAAGATTGGCTCCATCGATACCGCGCTAGTTGATGAGACAGGGCGTTTCCGATATTTTGTGGTTGACACGGGTTTCTGGATATTTGGCAAGAAGGTATTAGTTCCAGTTGCTCTTTGTCGAGTGGAGGTTGAGGCAGAGCGCATCTACGCGACGGGTTTGAAGAGTAAAGACCAAGCAGAAAGACTACCCCGGTATGAGGATGGGATGGTGGTTGATTACGATTATGAAGAACAAGTTCGGGGTGTTTATCGTACTCTAACTGTAGAAGCGTCTGCACCTGTAGAAGCATCATTGCCTTTAGAAACCTCATTGCCTGTACAAGCATCTGCACCAGTTTCTATGCCGCGTTCTGTCTCTAACCAAGCTAGGGCTGCTGGTTATGACCGCAACACCTACACTTACGAACAAGAGCCTCAATTGTATCAGATGAACGAGCGCGAGCATCACAAATTCCGACTCTACGAAGAACGACTGGTTGCAGAAAAAAGCCGTCACAAAACTGGCGAGGTAGCAATTGGCAAGCGAGTTGAAACCGAAACGGCACGAGTTTCAATTCCCACAGAAAAAGAGCGAGTTGTAATTGAGAGTATAACTCCAGAAAACGCAGGAGCGCCAGTAATTCGGGATACTCCATTCCAGCAGGAAAAGGTGATGCGTATGGAAGTTTACGAAGAAACTGCTGATATCAAAAAAGAAGCTTTCGTGCGGGAAGAAGTTAACATCAGGAAAGAAGTTGAAACGGAGATTGTTGAGGCAAGGGAAACACTGCGTCGTGAAGAGTTGGATGTGAAGACGGAAGGGCGTTAGAGGGCCAATGAATTGAACAAGGGTTTTTAGTTGCGCTGTCTTCGACCACATGAGCGTTGCAGCGCAAATACGAACCTAAACTATCACTAAGACTGCCAAAAAAAAGAGATTTCTCATGTCTAATTCCTGGCGTTGGCTGGGAATTAAGGGCAGCATTTTTAGCTTTGTCGTTTAGCATCTATGCGACCAGTTTTTTACTAAAGCCTGAGCCAGTTGCAGCTCAACAAGCTCAGTAGGCATTTCCTGATGTTCCGCCTAATTAGTGGGCGCGTCCATTTATTCAATCTTTAGCTGAAAAAGGTCTTGTTACAGGAGAAGTTGATAGAAAATTTAGACCTAAACAGGCTATGGATCGCTACGAATTTGCGGCAATATCCGCCCAGCCTTTGAGCGCGCAAAGATTAGGAACATATCCAATGTAAGTGGCTTTAACGATGTGCCTCAAGGTTATTGGGCAGAACCTCCCATTCAAGAAGCCTACTATAAAGATGGCGATAAAATTCCTAAAGATGCGGTTGATGAAGTGGCAGCAGCGACAAAAGCAAATATCCCGGTCAACTATCCAGATCCCAGAGTTATTACTCCAACCGAGTTGCTCAGTCGGGGGAGTGCTACGGCGCTAATTCATAATTCATCAAGCTTTGGTTTATCAATGTCTGCTCGAACCGCTGTCTAATAATCAGGAAGCTACGAAGTATCTTCCTGCTAGTGCTGCTAAAAGGAACAATTGATTTTGGAAGCAGTCTCAATCCTAAAGGCGATCGCATTTACATACTGATTTTCCACCATCAACTTTTTGTCAGCGCTGGCACTACTTTGTCGCCAAAGACCTCAATAAACTGCTCTTGTTCTCGGTTAACGTTGTGCAAAATTAGTTCATCAAACCCCAATTCAATATCTTTTTGCAACCACTCAATATGCTGCTCTTGGTCTGCCGAGATGCGGACGTGTTGATATAACTCCTCTGGTTGCACAAACTCCCCGGCGGCATCAAATTGATCGGGTGTTATCAGTTCGGTCAGCATTTTAGTTTGGAAGATGTTATTACGCCATTGATGATGAGCGCCTTGTAGTGCTTTCTCTGCATTACTGTCATAGGAAAGCTGCACTTTCAAAATCATTGGTTTTCCTTCTCCACCACCGCGACGAAACGCATCGACGACTTTTTTTAACTGTTCGGGTGGGCGAGAAGTAGTAATCAATCCATCAGCCCAACTGCCCAACCATTCTGCGGTTTCTGGGGTAACTGCGGCGCCGATAATTAATGGGAGAATTTCCGGGCGGGTATAGAGTTTTGCATCTTCTACGCACACTAAACCGCGATGGGTGACGGTTTCTCCTGCCCAAAGGGCGCGGATAATATCGACACATTCTTTGAGGCGCGCGTTGCGATCGCTCTTAGTAGGCCACTTATCCCCAGTAATATGTTCGTTCAACGCTTGACCGCTGCCAACCGTGAGCCAAAAACGATTTGGAAACATTTCTGCCAACGTTGCCGCAGCTTGGGCAATAATAGCCGGATGATACCGCTGTCCGGGAGCGCAAACAACCCGATAGGAAAGCCTCGGCGTTGCTTGCATTGCTGCACCCAACCAAGACCAAGCAAAACCACTTTGTCCTTGCGCTTCACTCCAAGGATGAAAGTGATCGGAAGAAAGGGCATGGGTAAAGCCAGCTTGTTCTGCCATTTGGACATATTTCAGCAGTTCGCTGGGCTTAAACTGTTCGTGGGAAGCATGATAACCAATTTGTGCCATAAGTTTTTAGGAGTTTTGAGTAGGGGCGGTGCCAAGAGTGCCCGCCCTGAGTTTTGAGTAGGGGCGGTGCCAAGAGTGCCCGCCCTGAGTTTTGAGTAGGGGCGGTGCCAAGAGTGCCCGCCCTG